>JAKAVW010000194.1 GCA_021827445.1 Pseudomonadota bacterium | reverse complement strand
GAGGCCCAGAGAAAAACTGCCTTTCAACTCGTGTGTAAGACCTTTAAAGTGGTCATCGAGATAGAAATGAATATGGTTTCCACCAGGGGCCAAGGTAACGTCATACGTTACAATCAAGGGAGTGCCTGCGTTAACTTTTGAACCGTTAGTTGGTGATAATATTTTTATATATTTCTCTCAGGAAATAGTGGTTCCACTGCCACTAGCCATTTTGCCCATATTGTAATTGCCCATGGCAAGCTGCAGTGGGTGATCCGCTGCGGCCCCGGCCGACGTTATCACCGGACTCATCGTTACGGCGGCAAGTATCCATAAGATCCGGGAAATATTCTGATTCATAAGGCACCTCCAGTGCGCGTTGGTTCAGCGGCAAAATGGGCGTTTGGAGACCATGCTTCCCAGCCCAGTTTGAGGGCATAAGCAAATCATACTTTTTACGTACCATCGCTCCGGCCTCTGTACCCAACTATAACAGCGTAGCCACAAGCCACAAGCCACATGTTGTTCAAGTTATTTGAGGAAAATGGCCAAGCATCTATAATGACAACGTGAGTGGTGTCAACCGGACGTGAGGGGTATCGAGAACTCGAGGATTTTTCCGGTTTCTAATCGAGACTTAAGGAATTGGCATGCCTGACCCGTAACCCATCCCACTCACACTTATCCATGCGCCATCAGGCTGAAGGCCCATTTTTAAGGGGGGGTCAAGTGGTGCTTGATAAATTTCTCACGACGCCGCATATTCATGAATGATAAAATACGGAGGAATATGCCATGTCTATTTCAACTACAAGGATCGCTGTGCTTGCCATGGGGATTTTAGCTCTATCAGGCTGTGTCGTTAGCCCTTACGTCGGATATAGAAATCAGGGGTACAACCAGCCGCCACCACCCCCTCCTCCCGGTCAGGGACCTGGTCAGTACAACAATGGCTATGGCAATCCACCGCCTCCACCACCCCCAAGCCAGGGGCCAGGTCAATACAACAACGGCTTCGGCAATCCGCCGCCCCCACCCCCATCATGAGAAATACCTTAGAATCAAGTTTGGTTTTATCAAGTAATAAAATAAAGGAAATTTATCATGCTGCGCAAACCTATTGTACTGAGTATCGCCATAGGCCTAGCAGGGTTGGGTGCTTTATCACTCGCTATGCCAGCATTAGCTGCTTCGTTTGATTTAAGCGTCATGCTAGGGGATATCGGAATCAATCTCGGTAACACGGGCATGCCCCAGCAATACGGGTACTTTGAGCCGCCCTCAGCATAAACCCTGATGATTCCTAAAAACGACAAGGAAATCACTTTGTGCAACTTAGCATGCCCCTACAGATCACAAAGCAAAGGCGTCAGATTGGCCTAGCGCATACTGCCGAAGAGCGCATGTCAATCCGGTGGTTAGAGCGCCTGACAATGCCAGTGGCTCAAGATGTGCCTCGACGACAGGTCAAACGATGAGTATTTCGAAGATGGACGCCACCAGCACTCTCCCCAATTTTCTTGGCCTGCAGGATCCGGACTTTCAGCTCATTGATCGCTACCGGGACCTCCTGGAGTCAGAAACGCCTGCTCTCGCCCATGCTTTTTACGACTACCTGCTTGCTCACCCCGCCACCGCAGCCATCTTCCGGGATTTCTCCCGCACGCGGCTGGATGCTCTGATCCAGAAACAAGCAGAGCACGTCAGCGGGCTTCTGGCCAGCCACCTGGATAAGTCCTGGGGGGAGTCCATGCGCAGAATCGGGGCCATGCACCATCGTCTCGGTATTGAGCCCTCCTGGGTTGCTGGGGCTTATATCCTTTACTGGCGCCATTGGCAAAAAGTACTCCAGGAGCACGTCCCCGAGAGCGATCGGAATCTGCTGCGGGACGCCCTGTTCCGCCTGCTGATTGGCGACCTCATGGTCCAGCTTGACGGCTATGCCCGCGCCTCCCGCGAGACCGATGCCGAGAGGCTGGCCTTGTTTGATGTGCTGCTGGGCGTGCTTGCGACTCCCCGCGGCGACGAGTCCCCACGGCCGGAGGGATTGCTGCAGCATATCTGCGAAGCCTTGCCGCGCAAGAGCGCCAACGTGCGCCTGGCCGGTTATGTGGTGAGTGACGCCATGGGGGAGATATTAACCCTGGAGTGCATGGCTGGACTCCCGTTGCCAGCGCTGCAGATCCCGAAGATCGCCGGAGATCCCTGCTGGGAAGCCTTGGAAAGCGGGCACACCGTCATTCAGTCCGTGGATGATCCGCAGGCCCCGGAATGGATCAAGGCCTTGCGCAACCGCATTGAGGAAATGGGCATCTTTCCTTTCGGAGCCGAGGATCTGCGCGGTGTTGGTTTGATCGGGGCGCGTGAAAAAGGATATTTCCAGCGGGTGGGATCGACGTACTTCGATGCCTTTGCCCATCTTGGGGAGTTGGTGCTCCTGCTGCGCAACCAAGCCTTGCGCGACCCCCTCACCGCACTGCCCAACCGCACCCTCTTCCTGGACCGCCTGGAGATCGCCCGAAACCAAACGCTGCGGCGCGAACAGCTGCTGGGGGTGGCGATCCTCGACCTGGATGGATTCAAGCAGGTGAATGACCGCCTGGGCCATGAGGCCGGAGACCAATTGCTGCAAGCCGTCGTGCAACGGCTGCAGGCGCAGTTGCGGTCAGGGGATACCCTCGCGCGCATGGGCGGCGACGAGTTTGGCCTGCTGCTGCCCGGCCTGGAGCGCCTCTTCGACCTCGAAGTCGTCTGCGAGCGATTGCTCGCCGCCATCCGCGAATCGCAGGAAATTCATGGCGAAGCGGTCAGTGTTTCCGGCAGCCTCGGCGTCACCCTCTATCCCCTGGACGACAGCGATACCGGCACCCTGATCCGGCACGCCGATATGGCGCTCTATGCCGCCAAGGATGCGGGCCGGGACCAGTTTCAACTGCACACCCTAGCCATGAATGAAGCCGTGCAGACAGAATCGGGGACGCGCGTTCTGCTGGAGCAGGCGTTGCACGATGGCCGCCTGATCCTGCACTACCAGCCGATCGTATCCAGCGCCGGCACGGTTCTGGGCGTGGAAGCCCTCATCCGGCTGGAACACCCGGAGAAAGGACTGCTTGCGCCAGCGGCCTTCTTCTCCGCCCTGGATCATCCCCGCCTCGCGCGCGTCATCGGCCGCTTCGTCTTGGACGCGGCGTTGCGACAAGGAGCGATCTGGCAAGGGGAGGGCCTGCCGCTGCGCGTAGCGGTGAATATCAGCACGCGCCACCTGCTCGATGCCCGCTTCCTGGAGGATCTGCGGGAAGCCTTGGCCAATCACCCGAGCGTGCCGCCGGAGCAACTGGAGATCGAGATCACCGAATCGGCTCCCCTGCTCAATCTTGCGGAAGCCCAGACGGTTCTGAAAAGCTGCCAGGGTCTGGGGGTACGCATCGCCCTCGACGACTTCGGCACCGGCAATGCCTCCCTGACCTACCTCCAGCAGCTCCCCGCCCATGCCATCAAGATCGACCAGAGTTTTGTACGCGACATGATCAATGATCCCAAGGATCTCGCCATCGTCGCAGCGGTCATCACCGCCAGCCGTATGCTGGGCCTGGAAGTGATTGCCGAGGGCGTGGAAACGGTAGAGCACGCTGCCTTGCTGGCCAAGATGGGCTGCAGCCATCTGCAAGGGTATCTCTTCTCCATGCCGCTTCCGGCCGAGGACATCCCTGCCTGGATCGCCCGTTTTCGCCCCGCTCCCCAACTGGAGGATGCGTTGCCCCCCATGGACGTCCTGCCGCCGATCCTGGAAGGGCACCTTCTGCGTGTGCAGGCGTTCCTCCGCGCCCTGCGCCAGGAAAATCCATTCCCCGTCCATGTCCTGGAAGAAGATGCCGAGGAGTATTGCCATCTGGGGCTGTGGCTGCGGGGGGAAGGTGCCCTCCTCTTTGGCCAGTCACCGAATTTTGCAGGTCTCCTCGCCCGCCACGAACGGATTCATCGGTTCGCCCGCGCGGCCAAGTCCCTCCTGGATGCTGGGGATGTGGAGGGGGCCATGCATCAGGGAAACCTGCTGGACCTGGAAAACCGCTTGATGATGAGGGAATTGTCGGCCCTGACGAAGCGACAGAAGCGTTAGCGCAATGATGGTCGGCGCTCTTTGTGTCAATAATCTCTGAAGGCTGAGAAGTGATCAAAGTTCAGCGTCAAAGCCAAACAAGCATCTCGTTCAACAGACATCAAGGAGTGCATCCCCTCTCTGATGGTAAATATTCATGCTGGCCGCCGGGAACGTGGGGCGGCTTTTTCCAGGTGCTTCAGTAAGTCAAAAATACTCACTTTTTTGCTTCACTCACATCCTCTTGATTTCCCTATCATGGACGGTGTGTTTCCCGTGATTGCAGGGGTCGCGCAATGGATACCGTATGGATAGCAGTTACCGAAAATACAAAAATCGCCCACAGGGAAAATGGTATAACAACGTGTTTTATATGGTGCGCCCGACAGGAATCGAACCTGTAACCTACGGCTTAGAAGGCCGTTGCTCTATCCAGTTGAGCTACAGGCGCATAGGGATGATCGGACAATAAATCATTGGCGCCATTGTAAAGGACTGGTGGCGGTCAGGGAAGCAGGAACGTGCCTCTTTTCGCTGACGGCTGCCAGCGTGTATGGTTGGTGGTATCAGCCGATCGGAGCAGGGCATGGACAAGCGCTTTATCCTGGAGAGCAGTTTTCCGCCGCAGGGCGACCAGCCGGAGGCTATCCGTCTATTGGTGGACGGCCTTGGCGCTGGTGAATATTTCCAGACCCTGTTGGGGGTGACCGGTTCGGGCAAGACCTTCACCATGGCCAACGTCATCGCCATCACCCACCGGCCCGCCATCATCATGGCGCCCAACAAGACCCTGGCGGCGCAGCTCTATGCGGAGATGCGCGCGTTCTTTCCCCACAATGCCGTGGAGTATTTCGTCAGTTATTACGATTACTACCAGCCGGAGGCCTACGTTCCTTCCTCCGACACCTTCATTGAAAAAGACGCCGCTATCAATGACCACATCGAGCAGATGCGCCTCTCCGCCACCAAGGCCCTGCTGGAACGGCCGGATGTCATCATCGTGGCTACCGTTTCGGCGATCTACGGTCTGGGTGATCCCGCCTCCTACCATGGCATGATTCTGCATCTGCGCGAGTCCGCCACCATGGATCAGCGCGCCATCCTCAAGCGTCTGGCGGAGATGCAATACAGCCGCAATCCTTTGGAAATGAAGCGCGGCACCTTTCGCGTCAACGGTGATGTCATCGATATATGGCCTGCAGAAAGTGAGGACGAGGCCGTTCGGATCGAGCTTTTTGGCGACGAACTGGAGCGCATCTCGCTCTTCGATCCTCTGACCGGCAAGACCATCACCCGTTTGCCGCGCTACACCATCTACCCCAAAAGCCACTACGTCACCCCGCGCGAGACCATTCTCGCGGCGCTGGACGCTATTAAAGATGAGCTTCGCTCGCGTCTGGAGGACCTGCGCCGCGCCAACAAGTTGGTCGAGGCGCAACGGCTGGAGCAGCGCACCCGCTTTGATCTGGAGATGATGGCTGAGCTGGGGTATTGCTCGGGGATCGAGAATTACTCCCGCTACCTCTCGGGACGGGTGCCTGGTCAGGCACCGCCGACCCTGATGGACTACCTCCCCAAGGATGCCCTGCTATTCATGGACGAATCCCATGTAACGGTCCCGCAGTTCGGGGGGATGTACAAGGGCGACCGTTCACGCAAGGAAACTCTGGTGGAATACGGGTTCCGCCTGCCCTCGGCGCTGGACAACCGGCCCTTGATGTTCCCCGAGTTCGAGTCGCTGATGCCGCAGACGGTGTTTATTTCCGCAACGCCCGGTCCCTACGAACTGGAGCACTCCGGGCAGGTGGTGGAGCAGGTGGTGCGGCCCACCGGCCTAGTCGATCCGGCTGTGGATATTCGTCCGGCGAAAGGGCAGGTCGACGATCTGATCAGTGAAATCAACATCGTTGTGCGTAACGGTTGGCGCATTCTGGTGATGACGCTGACCA
>JAKAVW010000193.1 GCA_021827445.1 Pseudomonadota bacterium | reverse complement strand
AGATGGGTCTTGCCGGTGCCGGGGGGACCCAGGAGGATCAGGGCGCGTCCGTCGGTGTTGGCCGCGAAATCGGCGGCATAGGCCCGACAGGTCTCCACCACCCGGGCCTGCGCCGGGGTGGATATCCGGAAGCTGGCAAAGCCGCAATCGCGGTAACGCTCCGGGATGGCCGCACGGTCCAGGAGTGCTGCCAGTTGCCGCTCGGCGCGGCAGCGCGGGCAACCGGTCGGGGTGATAAAGCGCACCGTCCCCTGTTTGTCCACCAGAGACTCGGGATAGCGGCCATGCCGCTCGCAGTGTCGGTACTGCGGATGCCGGTCCGGCAGCAGGGCCACGTTGGAGGCCTGCGGCAGACCATGGCGGCGCAGGATGTCCGTTGCCAAATCTCTCAGGGCGGGAGTCCGGCGAGGCGGTTGGGGCGATTTTGGCAGGGTGGACATGACGGCGCTCCTCACAGGGCGATGACCACGTCATCGGGATTCAGGGCGGCAGATGGACTCACCCGCCGCTGTTCGGCCCGCTTCCACAGGGTCCGCAGCTGCTCGCAGTGTTTGAGCAGCGCACCGACCGAGTGGCCTTCGCGGCGGTAGTACGGGTCTTCCAGGTCGAGGTAATAGCGGGCGACCGCCGGGGCTTCATCGTCAAGACGACGGACCAGGTGGGCCAGTTGGCCGTTGATCGTCGAGTTCCGCACCGGGGCGACGCCGTAGCGTTCCTGGTAGGCCGCGCTGTAGGCCGCCCAGGCGGGTGCGGTGGATACCCGGGGTTTGGCGACCTTGGGGGTCCGTTCCGCTACGGGAGCGGTGTTGGTCAATGCCACCGGCGGCAGAAGCGGCGCCTGGCGCTGTGGCTCGATAGGTGATGGTATCTGATCTCGCGAAACGACGGGCGGCGCAGACACCGAAGCATCAGCTTCGGTGTAAGGCTTTTTATCTTTTATTCCGGACTCCGGATGTAGTGCGGCTTTTTCGTTTCTCGATGGTGCGGACGTGGTGCGGCTTTTTATGGTATCCGTTGAATATTCCCTGTTTTCATAGGCAGTTAGATCTTCAGCACATGGTGCGGCTTTGATGGTGCGGACGTGGTGCGGACGTGGTGCGGCTTTTTTCTGGACAGATGAATCCCTATCCGCCAGCGGGAGAAAAAATTGCAGGTACCGGCCCTCGGTCCGGACCTCGACCAGGCCCGACTTGACCAGCCATTTCAGCGCTCGGCGCAACTGGTCCTTGGTCAGCGACGTCTCGTTGATCCCCTGGTGATGGTCGACGTGCAACACCTCGTGGAAAGTCTGCCAGCTGATCTTGTTCCTGCCCGTACCCACCATGCCCGTTCGGTAGTCCATCCGACGGCGCAGCCCGCGCAGGTAAAGCAGCTGACCGGACCAGGGCAATCCTTGTAGCGCTTCGTCTTCCACTTCGTTCCAGCAGGTGATGGTCATCGCTACGCCTCCTGCTCCGCCTGCTCAAGAGGCCTTCTCCGCACCGCGCTGTCAGCGTAGGGGAGAAAAAACTGCAGGCTGCCATCATCGGTCTCGATTGGAACGATCAGGCCGCAACGCTCCAGATCCAGGAGCGATTGCAATACCAACCTATCCGTCGCATTGGGTTTCGCCGGCATCATCTTCCGCAATAGTGCACGGCGTTTTTGCCGACTGTCTTTAGCTTTCATCGCTTACCTCCTTGACCCAGTCCATGACAACGTGCGTCCAGCACCCGTCGCGTTGCTCGAAAAAAGGTGTCAATCGCGGTCTCGCCGCTTGCCAGTCTTCCATACTCAAATCCCCGATCCTGGCCAATACGGCTTCATTATCGGGAACGGGACCGTGTTCCCGGGTGTACAGCAGCAGCAAGAACAAGGCGGCGTGTTCTCCCGGCCGGAAATCGGACGTCTCCGCCACGTACTCCGGGACGGAAATCCACAGCCCTCGGCGTTGGTTTCCATCGTCCAAGACTTCACGCCCTCCTCCCGTCGATGACGCAGCGCCCCGCCTCAATGCGCAGGTGGCGGCTGCTGCGGCTGACCAGTACCCTGCCAGCACTACCGGGATGCACTGCGCAGTCCCGCGTCACGGCACCACGGACGGATTGAATGGCATGCGCGCCCACCACCAGTTTCCCGTCCGGCCCCCAGACCGACACATGATCGGCATGGACGGCAATGGTGCGCAGCGCCACCGGCAGCAGCCATCCTCCCGGTCCATATACCCCATCGACGTTATAGGTGGAGGCGGCCCGGGAAAACGGAGTCGTTGATGCGCCCGGCAGATCGCCTTCGCGCCAGAGCCAAGTCACCAGAGGTAGCGACAGACCAAGACCAACCGCCACCACGACAGTCAGGCGTTTGTGCCTACGTATTGGGTTGGCGATATCGGCGAGGCTGGCCATGGGCTATTCCTCTCTCCTCGTAGCCTTGCGGACGCGGCCCAAGCGAATCAGGCAGCCGCGCACCGTCAATATGTGCGGTTCGGTGCCTGTAGACTGGCGAATGTCCGCTGCTATCCCTGCGGCATCTGCTTCTGTGACCAAGCCATGAGTCCAGTCGGGCATCTGGAAGGCCAGACCGGAGTGAGTGCCATCAGGGTAGCCGCAGGTCCAAATCATCGCTTGTTTACCTCGCATAGATTGCGCCTGCCTAGGTATGGGCAGAGGTCGTCAATACTCACGCCAAAGTGCTTCGCAATAGCCCGTATCAGCGGTAGCGATGGCATAATGAGACCGCATTCAATGCGGGAGATCGTCGATGGAGCAACTCCAACCTCCTTTGCGACATCCACCAAGGACTCCAACCTAGCCTTACGAAGTGAGCGGAGAGATTCCATGCGGCCATTATTGCGCTTTACGCATTTTATTTGCAAGCATTATGCGTGTAGCGCTTTGCGCTATCAACAAGAACGTTGCAGCCTACACGCATGAAGACCCTGGGTGAGGTGATACGAGAACTGCGGAAAGCGCGTGGCTGGACTCAGGAGGAGCTTGCTCATCGGGTGGGGTCAGATGCTGGGAACATCTCCAGACTGGAACGCGGTATCCAGGGTGCGTCCGAGAGCACATTGAGGGCGATAGCCAAGGCGTTCGATCTGCGATTGTCCGACCTTTATGGCATAGCAGAAGAAGGACGTAGCATTGCCCTTGATCTGCAGATAGCCAGGAGTATCGCCGGAGAAGAGACTATTTCGTCGCTACTTCAGACGCTTGCGAAGCGTTTCGATCGTGGCGATCCTGCCGTCCGTGAGGAGGTGGCGCGGCTGGTTCTGCGATACCTGGAAAATCCACAGGCGGGGGAGCGCATTGCCAAGGCGATCGAGACACTCCTAGGTGGTGAGGATGAGTCCAAGTGATCCCCGAGTTCAACCGGCATGGACTTCTACCGCCGGGGATTTGGGAATGCTCCAAGGAACAAATAGCAGAAAGATTCTGCTGGAATCCACTTAGATCGACACTATTTAAAAACCTCAACACATTTCTTTCTACCGAATGGAGGCAAGCCAACATCGAATGCCCAATACTCATAAATGGAAGCTTTGTGCGCAACATACCATCACCTTCAGATATCGATACAATACTTGACATGTCCCACACAGAATCCGACGAAACGCTAGCACTTGCCATTGCTGTACGATTGCGCCATGACGCCATCAAGTCAGATCTTCGCGTTGATGTGTGGGTGAATTACCCGAGATGTTCAGATGATTTTATAAAAATATTTCAACAGATTGGAACGAAAGCCGCAGCAGAGCTGCGAATGAGCAGCACATACCCGAAAGGTATCCTGAGGATATTGCCATGACTCACAGAGAAAGTGCATATGATACGATACGCGTTTTCCTCGAAAACATGGTCACCGAAGGACTGCTTGCAAAAGAAACAGGGGTTGATGCGACACCAAGACAGATCGTAGACGCAACTTTTGAACAAATAATAAAAATTGCCGAAAAAAATCTACCACTAGCGCACTTGTTAGATAACTCCGATTTAGTCTTCCACGCAGAAGGCCGTGGTGTAACGCAAATAATGCCATGGCTATCTTCACTGACTTGGCTCACCAGCACGGTGGAACAAAACTTGCGACGCCTGTCTGCCGCGGTCATTGACTTGCTGGGTGCCAACGGTACCAAGCTTTCCAGACAAATTGATTTGCGGGTTACCGGAATAGCTCCCGGAAGTTTGTGGTTTGGCACCAAGATACAGCCCCCATCGGCCGACATGCTTCCAGAAGATGATCAACTCGTCATACGCATTCTCAATGCCATTGATCTTTTGCCCGTCCTTGCCAACGATATCGGAGATAATAGCGTGCTTCCTGGCGCGGCAGAGACCATGCCTGACCCGGCCTTACGCGATGTAGCGCTCCATACCCTCTTGAGCTTCTCGCCCACAGGTACTCGAGGTATCGACACCTTGGAATTTTCCAGCCGCGGAAACGGTACTGCCAGCTTGTCCCAGCATGATCGTGTCGTATTACGGTCGGCCTTGCGCTCACCCCTTGGAGATCTGGCCCTTCATGGTGCATTCACAGGAGAAGTACGAGCGGCGGATTTAGATAAAACACGCTTCAACCTGCGTACGAAAGAAGGGGTTTTGCGATGCATTGCGCCAGAACTCCACCCAGAGCAGGCACGGGCGATGCTCGGTCACCTTGCCTTGGTATCCGGGCGTTACGAAACCGACCGCGATGGACGCCCGCGATTGATGATGGTGGAGAAGATAGAGACCGTACCCGAGACAAAGAAGCTGCTATGACGAGCTAGTGCCCGTCCAATGAGTGAGAATGCCCGCCCGTGTGGCGGGTTTTTCAACACTAAGAATTTGCTCTTGACGCAAATTCATATTTGCGCATAATGCACTTATTGCTTGGTCGCTACGTTGGCAAAGGAGACCCTCCATGACTGCCCCCTTCACACACCAGTATGTCGCTCTGCAGGTGGCCGACCAGTGCTGCCCACTGGATGGCATTGCAATAGATCTGCGCTCCACGGTAGTCCAGATCCACCATACCCTACGACGGATCGGCCTGATCTTCAGCATCGGTGAATTGGTCCGCGCAGCAGATCTCACCCAGCCCATCTTGAGGCAGAATCTCGAGCTGGAGGTTCCCCATGTCCTCCACTAAACGCCGGCGCCTCCTAACCACCCGCCAGATCCAGCTCCTAAAACTGGCCCAGGCAGGATGCAAGACCAGCGTCATCGCCCGCGAACTCGGCATCCGGGAGGGTACCGTCCTCGCCAAACTGCGCGACATCAATCGGGGCGCGCAGCGCGCTATTCATGAAATAGCGAGCGAATTGGATACACCCCTATTCCAGGAGGATGGCCACCATGGCTCGTATTGATCTCAACAAGGACATCCGGGTAACAGACATGGAGGCGGTGCTTTCCGCGCTCAGGTCGGAAGCTGCCGCTCACGGGCTGTGCCTGGAACTCGCCCGGGATGAAAACAACGTGTGGATCATTCGGCCAGCGCCGCTAGAGGCCCAACCGACAAACAAAGGAGCCCTGCAATGACAGATATCATTGAGGAAAGCCGCACCGGGACCATACCTGGAACAGAAGCGCATACGGTCCAGGACCACAGCAACGCCATGGTTCCCAACAAAGACGTGGCTACCATCCAGGTGGCACGATGGGACCGCTTCGCCCCCATCCCGGAGTGCAGGGATCTCATGCCGTTGCGCCTTGCGGATCGGCCTGAATACCAGCGCCTCTTCGATTCCATCAAGACCTATGGGGTCACGGACCCCATCAAGGTCTCCCCGTTGGAGGGTGGTCGTCTCGGTGTGCTGGACGGATATCTGCGGGTCGTCGCCGCGGAGCAGCTCGGGTTGGATGTACCCTATGTGATCATCCCCGTGGAGAGCCTCTATGACGCCACGCTGAAAGCCGCCGAATTCAACTTCTCCCATCGGCAACTCACTGATTACGAAAAAGTCTGGGTGATCGGGAATCATTATTTGCAAGCTAAGCGGATGCATGGCGGGGATCGAAAAAGCGAGAAACAGGATCAAGTGGCAAATTTGCCACTTGATCCTGTTAATCAGTCCGATGCCGGGAAAACGCGCAAACGACTGGCGGCAACT
>JAKAVW010000192.1:1108-6078 GCA_021827445.1 Pseudomonadota bacterium | reverse complement strand
TTCATAATGACGGTAATGAATCAAGAAGCCCATTTCAAGACCTATTTTCGAGAACCCTATCCTGTTGATTGTTGGTCATGGCGCCCGTGGCGGGTTTTGCCTCTCAAAAACCCTCGTTTGTGAGAGGCCATATTTTTGGCGAGCGGTTGAAAAACCCATATGATAGGTTATAGTTTGAATATGAAAGTCTGCACGTATCGCGGGTTGTTGATCGCAGTTTTGACGCGCAACGAGCACTGCCCACCGCATGTCCATGTTGGAACAGGTGATTGGAATGCACGCTTTGAATTCAGCTTCTGGCACAACGGGGTACGTCTGTGGGATGTGATGCCTATCCAGGAATCACCATCCGCAGGGCTGCTGGAAGAGATTCGGCAAGCGGTAAGGAGGGCCGAGAACCTGCACCGCGCTCGGAAACTCTGGTGGCAGAGTCGCGAAACCCTCTGCCTGGATAATTTACTTTGGGATACCTCTGCTCAGGCGGTGGTAACCCCAAGAGGCGCGCGCGCCAGCACAGTCCAGATTGTATCCGGCCGTTTTGATGGCGTGCGGAATATGACGGTTTTGCATTTGGCAGACGAGCCCTTGCCCTTGGAGATCCAATTATGACGATTCAAGCAAAAAATGGTTTTGACGAAGTGGTGACGCCCGAAGTGCTGCAGCGGGCTGTGGCTCTAGGGCGAAGTCGCCATAGGGGGGATATTCATGCTCAGTCCTTGCGTTACCTGCCGGACACGCGCGCGCTGATGATCACCTTTGGTGACCAGACAGCGATCGTTCTGCCGGTAGAGAACTATTCTGAGCTGGCAGCGCTCACGGGGGGGGAACTCCAGCAACTGAGTTTATGTTTTGCTGGCAGTGCGTTGTGCCTCAATGATCGAGACTTGCACGTTTCTATCGCTGGGCTTATGGCCATGAGCCAACCTCTGCTGGAGGTTGCAAAAACGGTAACCGCTTCTTATAACGGTAGCTTGAGAACGCTCGCAAAGGCTGCCGCATCTCGTGAGAATGGTAAGAAAGGTGGCCGCCCACGCTCGTTAACCCATCCCGGATCGGTGTAAGAACGGGTGACAAACGACGGGCCGGTAACGCGACCTCTGCCGATCTGCTATCTGTTTTGGATAAGGTGGGAAATGCCTCGCCTCGCGCAGGAAGAAAGGTCGTGAGAAAACACAGTAAATGCGAACCGCGCAATGGTTCATTCGCTTTTATTCACATTCAAACGCGCTTTAAGGCGCATCGCTATTGGGGTTATTGCTGGGACCATGCTCCTGGTGCCTGCTCCAGGTTGTGTGCACCTGGCCGTTATGTCGAAACAGGATGCCGGGGTTGTACCTTAAGACGGCAGGTATGGCTCAAACATCAAGGCCTCCGCAGGTTGGCCCATCGCAAATGGCATCAGAGCATCCCCTGGAGTGACTGGAAAAAGTGGAGAAGAATGGGGCTACACGACACACGACTGCTCTAATTCCTTATTGCGGTTAGAGCTATTGCCCCAGGAAAAAAATTGGAATACGCGCAATTCAAAATAGGGGAATCCTTCAAAACTGCGACCGGCACCTGGCGGTGCACGGATATTGGCACCAGAATCATCGCCGCTATCCATATAGCACACGAGGACGGCAGGCCTATTTATGAGGATCCGTCGTGGTTCAATGGGCCGCCCTATGCGGTAGCTGAAGAGGTTTTCGATGCCTATGATTTTGGTGGATGCTACACCATGGATGATCCGGAGCCGTTCTGAGCAACAGGTCAGATTTCCAGGGCACCTCATCAAGAGGAAATTTTATGGGTCCCATCAGCGACAAGCGAGAAAAAGCATGATCACCCTATAGGCCACATCGCCAGGAGGAAACCGTTTTGGGAACGGTTGCGATGCGGCCACGGAGTGCGTCATGTCCGATCGCAGCGGTATTTTAAAGGGGGCCTATCCGCCAAGGGCGATGCGGCGCCATCACCGACATCGTTTGTGGTGTAACAGGCGCTTTCATTGGAATCGGGATTTGTCCGGCGACCAGCGGACACGGGCGCAGACGATTGACACACCGACCCCCTGTTCCTGCTGGATGTGCGGCAAGCCGCGAAAATACTTTGGAGAGAAGACGATGCAAGAGCGTAAAAAAGATCAGGGAAAGGAGGGCGGCATGAAGTAACTACTCACAGCAGGAGAGCCTTCATGTCAAAAACCATTCGGCGGCGTAGCGCCCGATACGAATATCGTTGGGTATTGTCGGATTGGGCCTGGATTGCCCCACGATGTTCGGTGCGGCAGCGGATTGCGCTCCATTCACCAGAGGGACGGAAACGACTGGCAAAATTTCACTCGGACAGCCAGCGCACCATGGAGATGGTGCCATCGTACTTCCGGCGGAGTTGCAATCGGAAAAAGCGGCGGGAAAATCAGCAAATCCTGAGCCGTTTTTCCCGCGAGGGAGATTTTGATCACGGCCCCGTCATGGCGCCAGACAAATCAAATGCTCTGTCGTATTGGTGGTGAAGCGATTAGATAATGATACGGGCGGCATAGGTCCTTCCGTCCGAGATCGTTTGTGAGACTTGTCACGGTGACGGGCGCGTGCGACCTGGATATTCCAGCGGAGCATGATGCTTTTTGAGGCCGGGAATTTTCTCGATCTTCTCTGCGGTGTTGCTGATTCCATCCACAGGGTGGCGCACAGAATTTGTGGATGGTTCCTGCAAGAGCGAAAACCGCCTAATATAGACTTTAGGGACCGCATGGGGGCTTTAAACCCTCACTGATGATCGATACCAGAGGAGCGCCCAGAATGAATGCCGTTTTACCTTCTATCATCTCCGAGTTTGAGACCTCAGATCAGGAGGCTAGCTATACTGCGTGGCTGCGTACAAAGGTCGCGTCGAGCTTGGCTGATAAGCGACCCAGTATTCCGCATGATGAGGTGATGGCCGAAATGGACGCGATCATCGCGGAAGCGGAAACCTCCGCTCAAAGGAAATTCTGAGTTGTTACCCATTATCTGGCGGGCCTCGGCCCGCGATGACTTGGCGAATATCATTCGCTACATCGCCAACGAGAATCCGCCAGCGGCGCGGCGTATGAAACGCCTGCTGGAAGAGTCTGTCTTGCCTACTGCCGAACATCCCTATCTATATCATCAGAGCGAGCGAATTCCCGGCCTACGCGAGATTGTTGCCCATCCGAACTATGTCGTTTTCTATCGTGTTGCAACCGCCAGCATTGAGGTTGTGAACGTGGTGCATGCCCGCCGTGAGTTCCCGGTTTCAACCAAAAATGAGTAGCCGCATCGTAATGTCGCAAAATGGCCCCTCACGGATAGATGAAGAACCCAGCAAAACCAGGTCATCCGCCCTGGCCAACCTGGCGGCCACGAGACACAATGATGCCTTCTGTCTTCTTTCTAGCTGCGGTTTCTATCCCGTCTTGAGGGTGTAAGCCCAAACCGCCGAAAATTCCGTCTGGCCTCGCAACCCGTCCGCAGGGCTTCTGTCAGATCTCCATTCACACCTTCGGCGTCGGCTGCAGCCCCGCTTATTGATATAGGATTACCACTTTCGGCTCAACGTAAACTTGACCGACACACAGGTCGTCAAGATGGTTAACAGCAAGTATTTATTTCTCCAAATCCATCGGTAGTTTCCATACGTGCTCATTTACAGAGGTTAAAGAGAGCACGTATTGTCCAGGAGGCAGAAGACCGCCCGCTGTCATGGATGGAAGGTGAATGGTAGCCATAGCGCCCACCCCTCCGAAAAGTCCAAACTTTCCTGCTTTGAATTGCTGGTAGGCAAAATCATTCTGAAAATTGCTCTCCGGCATCGCCGCTAGTACCGAAGTTCCCCAGGTTTCAATCACCTGCCCGGTCTTGCTGTTCATCAGCACTGCACGCATGACATGCGAAGGCGTTGCGGGGGTTCCTGCATTAACATAAGCATGGAATTGTACAGAACCATCGGCGCTGAGAACTCCGTGGTCTAGGGCAATGTGATGCTTGCCAGGACTTACCGGACCGCCATGAAATGGCGTCACTATAGACCCACGATAATAGGTATAGGTTGACAGAATGAAAACGACCGCAATCCCTAACAGAGTCAGCGCAAATTTTTTGAAGGCGCCGTCGGAAAGCGGTAACGGAAGACTCCCGCCGATCCATCGAAACCAAGTTTTCTGCGCTAATCCAGGGCGGCGTGACAGCATCCAGTTATCCACAGAAAAGGCGCCGCTACCAACCAATAGCAGCGTGACGCCCATCGCAAAATTGGAGGAAGCCATAGTCCATTCATCGATACAGGTGGCCCCCTGCCAACCAAAAAGCAGCATCAACACCGTAGAGAGCCCAATAGTCGCCAGTGCTGCGAGACGCGTATAAAGGCCAACCAACAGCATGAAGCCACCAACGAGCTCTATCGCGCTGAAAATTACGAGGCCCGCATATAACAGATAGAAGTGATGAAGCAGGAAAGCAACAACATGATCCGTACCCAAAAGAGCTCCGGGCATGGCCGTCTGAAATTTATAGGCCATCCAGTGATCATGGGGGTTGAGTTTTTGCGGCCCGTAAATAAAGCGCCGTGTGGCGCCACCCCAGTAAATCCAGCCCTGTACAAAACGCACCGCCAACAATCCAATGGCGGCAATACGCCAGCCATGATCAGCCCCTGTGGTGGGAGAGTCGCCAGCGGGCAAAGTGGTCGCGGTCATGAGAACCTCCTTATTTTGCGTCATGGTATGGTTTGAAACCGTAGTGCTCAAAGATGGGGATGTAAGCCGGAACCCCCGAAAATTCCGTCAACCCAATTCCAGCCCCGGTCCGCTAACGCACCGAAGGTCCAGCCTTGCCCAATCAGATAGCGGACCAACGGCCGCAACAGCGACAACACCGCCGTTTTGAGCGCTTCGTTCATGATCTCACCATCCGGGCATTATACATGGACTGAGTATACATGAAGCCATTGACGTGGTAAATAATCCC
>JAKAVW010000192.1:0-1098 GCA_021827445.1 Pseudomonadota bacterium | reverse complement strand
GGAGGAATCCACAATGAAGAAACATATTTTGCTGACCGCTGTCGTATCGGCTCTCTTCGCGCTCTCCGGTACGGCCATGGCAGCCACGGTGGGTGCAGGTGCAGGTGCAGGTGTAGGACACACACATGGAGTTGGTGCTGGGACTGGCACTGGGGCTCCGATTAATACCACCGCTCCGGCCGACCAGATCAACGCCGCCACGCCAGCTCAACCCAACATGGGTGCAGGATTTGCAGCCACGCCGGCTCTTCCCGGCAATTCCGTCGCTGCGGCGCAGGTACAGATGAACCGCCCGGTTATCCAGGCACCGCATGTTGAACGCCCCACTATCGAAAGGCCCACCATCGAGCGCCCTACGGTTGAACGTCCTACTATCGAGCGCCCCACTATGGGGATGATGTAAGCCGGAACCCCCGAAAATTCCGTCAACCCAATTCCAGCCCCGCCACGATCGCATCCAGATCGATGGCCAGGCCATCGCCATGAAATGTGTAGTGCCCGTTCAGGTGAATATGGCGCCATGCCACCGACGAAATCTTCTTGAGCAGGGCTAGTGTTTTCTCGCTTCCTCTTGATTCACACTTGGTAAGCAGCCGCGAAAGGGCGGTTTCAATTTTGAAGTGCAACACTGCCGTTTAAGTCTCTGATCTTCTGCGCCATTACTTCTGCGGGTGTGCGAAAACCCAAGGGTTTTCTGGGTCGATTATTCATCTCGTCAGCAACTTTAGTCAAATACTGCTGGGAGTATTGCGACAGATCCGTTCCTTTCGGGAAGTACTGGCGGAGCAGACCGTTGGTATTCTCATTGGTTGGGCGCTGCCAGGGGCTGTGGGGGTCGGCAAAGTAGACCAGCAGATGGGTGCGGTTTTCCAGTTCCTCATGCCGTGCCATCTCCCGACCCTGGTCATAGGTCAGAGTCTTCCTCAATGCCTTGGGAAGCGTGCGCAAGCGTCTGGAGAAGCCCTCCAGCACCGCCTCTGCGGAGGAATCGTCCACCTTGGCCAGGATGACAAAGCGGGTGCTGCGGTCCACCAGGGTGCCAATGGCGCTCCCATTGAAGGCGCCTTTGATGAGGTCGCCTTCCCAGTGGCCGGGAAC
>JAKAVW010000191.1 GCA_021827445.1 Pseudomonadota bacterium | reverse complement strand
GATGATCCAGAAACGGACCGCCACCCGGGGTTCGGGCCAGCCTTTTTTCTCAAAATGATGGTGCAGTGGTGCCATGCGGAAGACCCGTTTACCGGTGAGCCGGAAGGAGGCCACCTGGATGATGACGGATAAGGTTTCTACCACAAAAACGCCGCCCATAATGACCAGCACGAGTTCCTGACGGGCGACGATGGCGACGATGGCCAGCGCCGCGCCCAGCGCGAGGGCGCCGGTATCGCCCATAAAAACCTCGGCCGGATAGGTGTTGAACCAGAGAAAACCGAGCCCTGCACCCACCAGTGCCCCGCAAAAAATCAGCATCTGGCCGGAGCCCGGTACCCAGGGCACATCCAGGTAGTGGGCGAAGACCGCGTTGCCGGACACGTAAGCAAATATTCCTAAAGCCGCTGCGACCATGACTGTCGGTACAATGGCCAGGCCATCCAGTCCGTCGGTCAGATTGACGGCATTGGAGGTGCCGACAATCACGAAATAGCTGAACAGGATGAAACCGATGCCCAGCGGGATCAGTACATGAGGTATAAAAGGCAGGATCAGACTGGTCTCTACCGGCTTGCTGGCCAGGGCATAGAGCACCCCCGCCGCGGCGAAGGCCACCAGCGACTGTAAACCATATTTGGCCCGTGCTGAGAGTCCTTTGGTGTTTTTGCGCCGCAGCTTGCGCCAGTCGTCGATGAAGCCGATGGCGCCAAAGGCCAGGGTAGTGAGCACCGCCACCCAGACCAGCGGATTACTCAAATCCGACCAGAGCAGCGTCGTCAGGATGACTACCAGCAGGATCAGGGCTCCGCCCATGGTGGGTGTACCCTGCTTGCTCAGGTGGGTTTCGGGACCGTCGTTGCGGATGATCTGGCCGATTTTGTATTGGCGCAGACGGGCGATAAAGAATGGACCGATGAACAGTGAGAGGATCAGCGCGGTAAGGATGGCCAATACGCCGCGCAGGGTCAGATACTGAAAAACGTAAAAGCCGTGATAAAGGCTGCCGAGTTGCATAAAGAGGGCGTAGAGCATCAGGCATTCCCCCCGGTTAAGGCCGGTACGACGCGCTCCATGCGGGCGGCGCGGGAGCCTTTGATCAGTACCACGGTGTCTCCGTCCAGGCGACTTTGCAGGGCGGCCAGTAAAGGGGGCAATTCGGAGAAGGCTTCGCCGTTGACGCCGAAGGCATCGGCTGCCTCTGCTGCCAGCGGGCCGAGTGCGTACAGGCGCTCAATACCGAGGTGCTGCGCCAGCGTCCCCGCCTGCCGATGGTAAAGTGCGGCTTCGGAACCGAGTTCACCCATGTCACCGAGGACCAGGATGCGTTGGCCGGACTGCGCGGCGAGCACGCGCAGGGCGGCTTCGAGAGAGGCGGGATTGGCATTGTAAGTGTCATCCAGAATCCGACTGCCATGCAGGCCGGAGCGCCACTGCAAACGTCCGGGGATGGCCTTCAGTCCGGCCACTGCCCGTTGAATTTGCGGAATGGAAATGTCGAGCGCCAGCGCTGCGGTCGTGGCCGCCAGGACATTGCGGCCATTGTGCTGACCGGGTAAGGGAATCTCCAGAGTGAATTCCCCTTGTGGAGCGCGTACCTCCAGATGTCCGCCACCCTGTTCGTGGGCGCGCCAGTGTCCGCGCACCCGCGTCGGGCGATGCTCTAAGCTGAAGCGCCAGACTTCTCCCGGCGCTCGTTCCGCCCAGAAATCCGCGAAGGGATCGTCGCCATTGAGGATCGTGAGACCGCGGTTGTCGAGACCGGAGAGAATTTCGCCTTTGGCTGCGGCAATGGCGGCAACGCTGCCGAGGCCTTCCAGATGCGCGGGGGTTGCATTGTTGATCAGGGCCAGGGTGGGCCGCGCCAGCCCGCTGAGGAGAGTGAGTTCGCCGGGGTGATTCATGCCCATTTCCAGCACCGCATAACGATGCTCGGCGCCAAGCCGTGCCAGCGTCAGGGGTACGCCGATGTGGTTGTTCTGATTGCCGCGGGTAGCCAGTACCGGGCCGGACTCGTTAAGGATGGCGGTGAGTACCTCTTTGACCGTCGTTTTGCCGCAGGAGCCGGTCACTGCCAGCAGCGGCAGGCTGAAACGCTGCCGCCAGTGGGCGGTCAGTGTCTGCAACGCTATCAGGGTATCCCCCACCAAGACGCCGGGTGCCGCGCCAGGGGTGCCGGTCAGCACGGCCCCGGCGCCCTGAGCAAGAGCATCAGGCACGAAGTCCTCGCCATTGAAGCGGGCGCCGCGCAATGCCACAAAAAGTGGTCCCGTCATCGGCTGACGGCTGTCCGTAGCGATGCCCTGAATTTCTTTGCGGCCATCGCTGCCGGGCAACAGCTTACCCCCGGTGATTTCAGCGATTTCGTTCAGTGAATAGCGGATCATGCGCTGAGCACCTCCGCGGCAATACTGCGGTCCTGAAAGGATAAACGCTGCCCCAGTATCTCCTGGGTGCGCTCGTGTCCCTTACCGGCGATGAGCACCCAATCCCCGGCCTGCGATGCAGTGATGGCGGCCCGGATGGCCGCCGCACGGTCATGAATCACGGTAGCCTGACCGGGCCGTTCCATACCGCCCAGGATGTCGTTGACGATAGCCTCGGGCGCTTCGCTGCGCGGGTTATCGTCGGTGAGCATGACGTGGTCGGCAAGGCGTTCGGCCACCCGCCCCATTTCCGGTCGTTTGCCACGATCCCGATCACCACCGCATCCAAAGACCACGGTCACGGCGCCTTTAGCGACTTCGCGCAGGTCGGTCAGCACCCGTTGCAGCGCGTCGGGGGTGTGGGCATAGTCGATCATCACCTGTGCCTTGCCAGGGACCGGAGCCAAGCGCTGATAACGACCTTCCGGCAAGTCGAGTCCGGCGATAGCGGCGTCACTGACCGGCCAGCCCATACCCTCGGCAGTGGCCAGCGCGGCCAGCAGATTTTGAACATTGCTGTTACCGATGAGGGGGCTGCGCAGACGGCGCGGGCCGGCAGGGGTATGCAGGTCGAGCAGGGTACCGCTGGCACCGGGATGCCACTCGACAGCCTGGTAGTCTCCGCTCTTTACCCCGAAGCGCAGTTGCTGGACTTCCGGCGCCACGGCGGCAGCGACCTGCCCGGCGAATGCGTCGTCGCTGTTTACTACGGCCAATTGGAGGCCTGGCGTCTGGAAGAGGCGGGCTTTGGTTGCGCCGTAGCGCGCCATATCTCCATGAAAATCAAGATGGTCCCGGCTGAGATTGGTAAATACGGCGGCGGCAAAGGGTACTGCTGCAACCCGTTCCAGCGCGAGCGCATGGGAGGAAACCTCCATGGCGATGACCCTGGCGCCCTGGTCGCGCAGCGTGGCCAGGGTCTGCCACAAAGGGACCGGGTCCGGTGTGGTGTTGGCGTGGGAGATAAGAGCATCCACGCGGCCGTAGCCGAGGGTGCCGATGATCATAGCGGGCTGCGGCGCGAGTTCGGCGATGAGGCGGGTGACGCTGCTTTTGCCATTGGTGCCGGTAACGCCAATGATGACGGGCGCCCGACCCTCGTCCCAGCGATGCCAGCGGCGCAGTGACCTACCGAGCAGAGCCCGCGCCTGCGGGCTTTGCCAGACGGGGTGACCCTGTTCAGTGTAAATACGCTCTTCACTGCCTTCCAACAGCGCTGCGGCTGCACCTGCTGCCCAAGCCTGTTCCAAAAACTGCCGGCCATCGCCATGATTGGTGTTCAATCCGACGTAGAGCATGCCCGGTCGCAGGCGACGGGTATCGGTTTCAATGCCCTGCAGGGCAATCCCCGCCAAGGCCGCAGGCGTGGCGGGCAACAGGCTGGCGAGTGTCTCAATGTGCGGCATCGCCAGCCCCCTCGGCCCAGCGCCGCTCCTGGTCTGCAGTCATGGCTTTTCCTGCCGCAGCATCCCAGACGCCCGCGCTGGCATCGGGTTGTACGCCCATTTGATGCAGGGCAGCGCTCATGGTTACCCGAAATACCGGGGCGGCGACCACCCCGCCATAACGCCAGCCCTGAGTTGGTCCACGCACCACTACGGCCATGACGAATTGCGGATTGTGAGCGGGCGCGAAGCCGACAAAGGTGGTATTCATCTGATGCTTATGAAAGCCGCCCTTACCATTAGCCATGATGGATGTGCCGGTTTTCCCGGCTACCGAATAGCCGGGAATCGCGGCAAGGAAACCGGTGCCGCCCCGACCGGTCACGCCGGCGAGCCAGTCGCGCAGTCGCGCCGCAGTGGCGGCCGGTATGACCTGCTGACTGCGCAGGGGGGTGTTGCTGGTGCTGCGCAGCAAGGTGGGCTGGACATAGACGCCGTTATTGGCGATGGCGCCATAAGCCGCCGCCAGTTGCAAAGGAGTGACGGAGAGACCATAACCGTAAGCCATGGCGGCACGCCGCGCCACATCCCAGCCTTGCCAGGCGGGAACCGTGCCGCTGGTCTCCCCGGGCAGTCCTAATCCACTCACCTGCCCAAAACCGACATTGCGCAGCATCTGGTAGAGATCGGCAGGTGGTGTCCGCAGGGAAATCTTCGCCGCACCAATGTTGCTGGAATACTTGAGCACCTGAGCGAGGTCGAGGGTACCGTGACGGACATCGTCCTGAATGCAGTAATGGGCCACCCGAAAGCAGTTGGTGTTCACATCAAATGTGGAATTGGGCTGAATGCTGCCGTCATCCAATGCTGCAGCGATGGTAAAAGGTTTCACCACCGATCCCGGTTCGAAAGTGTCGGCGACGGCGCGATTATTGTAGAGGTCTGGCTGGTAATCGGCGCGATCATTGGGGTTAAAAGAGGGATAGCTGACCATGGCGAGAATTTCGCCGGTATGCACATTCATCAGCACCGCGGCTCCGGAGCGTGCCTGAAAACGCTGTACGGCGGAGGCGAGAGCAGTGTACGCCACATACTGGATGTCGCGGTCAATGCTGAGTGTGAGTGCCTGGCCGGGCAGCGCCGGTTTGGTCGTGCCCAGGATGGCGAGCGGATGTCCCAGATTGTCGCGCAGTCCGGTTTCTTCCCCTGCCTTCCCTTGTAGCCACTGGTTATAGGTCAGCTCCAACCCTTCAATGCCGCGCCCGTCTACATTGGTGAAGCCGAGCAATGGCGCGGTTATGCTGCCGGACGGGTAGTAACGCCTGTTTTCATTGAGACTGTATAAACCGGGTACATGCAGGGCGAGAATGGTAGCGGCACGTTCCGGAGCGATCTGGCGGGCGAGGAAGGCGAACCGGCTGCCGCCGCTCTGGATCCGTGCAGCAAGGGCAGTTGCGCTGATCCCTAAGGCGACGGCAATTTGTGGCCATCGTGCCTGCTGCGGATTAAACAACCGGGGGTCTACCCAGAGGGTTTGCACCGGGACGGACAGAGCCAACGTTTTACCGGAACGGTCGAGAATGGGGCCACGCTGCGCCGGTAAGGCGAAGTGTCGCAGATACCGCTGTGCGCCCTGGTTGCGTAGAAACGGACCGCGCTCTACCTGCGCGCGCCAGGCTTGTGCCATGATCGCCGCCAAACCCAGCGCAACTACCGTCCATACTGCGGTCGCCCGCCACGCGGGAAGCGTGACGGTTTGCGGCGAGTGGAGGGGGGCGCCGGGATGGATCATGGTGCTTTGACCATGACAATTTGATCGTTTTTGGGAGCTGCAAGGCCGAGTTTTTGGTGCGCAATATCGCCCACGCGGGCATTGGAAGCGAGCGTGGCCTGCTCCAGCTGGAGCTGACCCCAGCGGTTGTCCAAGGCGAAACGCTTGGCCTGCGCTTCCTGTAAAGCGATGAACTGGCTACGGGTATTCTCTCTTGCCGCGACGATACCGAATAGTGTGGCAGTAATCAGCAGGGCGAGAATAATAGTGCTACGCCGCATAGTGGTCACTCCTTTCGGCAGCCCGTAGCACGGCCGAGCGGGAACGGGGATTGTCGTAAGTTTCCCGGGCGCTGGCCCGCAAGGCCTTACCTACAGGATGCCATGGCAGGGGCGGGAGTTCGCTGGCACGCAGGGGTATATCCGCGCTGATACGATAATCGTCAGCGCGGAAAAAACGTTTCACCAAGCGGTCTTCCAGAGAGTGAAAGCTGATGACCGCCAGCCGGCCGCCCGCGCGC
>JAKAVW010000190.1 GCA_021827445.1 Pseudomonadota bacterium | reverse complement strand
TCTTCCGCTATTTGGTAGCAGGGCGCGGTATCGGCCAACAATCCGGCTTTTACCGTTCGATGGGGCGAATGATCGACTTGTGCCCGGCGCGGGCCTTCGGCGTGGGTGCCCCCCCCATCATCTTGCGTAATCGTGCGAGCGCCACCGGCCTTTTCCCCGTCGGGGTGCGCAAAATGGCGTAGCGGGTGAGGACCAGACTGAAATCCTGCTGGGTCTCGCGGGTGCGAGTGAGCAGCCGGGCATGCACAGAGGTTGCCACGTTTCGTTCATGACAGGCTTTCCCCGTAAGGATGCGTCACATTGGCCACCCGACACTTAAAGTGGCATGACGCCAGAGACCATCCCCGCTGACCTGTTTGGTGCGTTACGTTTCCTGCAGCGTTTTTATCCGTCCCATCGAGGTCGATCTGGTTGCAAAACGCAATGGCAAGAATCGGCACAATGAGTGACTCCATCAGTGCTTGTCTGCAGTTGGCGCGGTCCACATGTTCCGATCGGCCATCAGTGCGATTCCAGTTTTCGCAATCGAACCCGCGTCCGGCGGCGTCAGTCGTCACGTCCAAAACCGCATCCATTGACACCCATTCCGGCGGTGCAACTGGGTTTCAGCGCGCTCGTGCGGCGAATAGCATGATCTTTCGACGTCTATAGCGCGGTGAATAACCTGCGCCTGCGGAGCATTCAGCTTATGATCTCCGCATGAAGAGCGGCGGTCATAAATATAACTGGCAGGCTCATGACTGGCCGAACTGGCGTTTCGACCTGGCGGCTTGGTTGGCCCCATGACCGAGGTCAGTTAAGCCCGAGGACTCTTGATGGGGCGCCTGGCGGACGTGAGTATGGCACTGCGCGATCAGGCGAGCCTCGCGACGCCGACCGAAGACGTGGTCAAGACCAGTGAAATCGAGTGTGAGCATCTCAACGTCGAGTCCGTGCGATCGTTTATCGCACGCAGGCTGGGAGTCGACATCGGTGGCCTGGCTCCGGTGGATTGGTACGTCGAAGGGTGGTCGAGATAATGATCGACGCCACTGCATCTTTGGGTGGGGCGGCATGACCGCCGCTCTCCGTACGTTCCAGAATGCGCGCCTGGCGCAGCGCCAGGTTCTCAACGCAGACAAAGATCAGGTTGACCTTGTAGCCGGCGTCGGCCGCGCGTTTCATCAGCGCCAGTTCGCGGTTGCCGGAAAGGGTAATGTCGAGCGCGAAGCTGTCACCGGCGAGCCAGCAGGCGCTCTTGCTCTACGACGGCAGCCCGGCCTGCCTGAATCGGGTTAAGGCTGCTTCCGGCGGCGAGGGTGTCGGGCGATACGACCGAAATGCGCGGCGACAGCCAGCGATCTGCAAGGGTAGTTTTGCCGACGCCGTTTGGGGCGGCGACGGTCCAGGGTTGCGGCATCAGATGTCCCGAATGACGGATACCCTGCCGTCGGCGCTCACCGATACCAGTGGCTTGCGGCCGTCCGGATACTTCTTCGCCAGATCTTCCGGGAAACGCGCATCGCCGTAGTAAATGGGGCGACCGGCGTCAAGATGCTGCTGGGCCGCCTGGCCGTCGTCGCTCGTCATCGCCCGCTCGAGCTCCGGCGAAGCGAAGAAAAGTTCGGCTTGTCTTTGCGATTGCGCTGCTGTGGGCATATTGCCTCCTGCTATCGGATGAAATTGCACTCACCGCAATCATATGTTTTGGTTTCAGGGTACGGACACACCCAATCCCCGTCAATCACTACTTCCGGTTTCATTACGCCGTGTCGCCGCGGCCGAAAAGAAAGAAATCCATCACAACTTCCGGATACCCATTTTCCCCTCGGAGTCCGTCCGACTAACCCATCCCGACAGGGATGACAATGTTGGCCGGAAGGATGGAACGGATACCGGTTTCGGGTGTGGCGACGGCAAAAGGCCGTCAGCCCATCGCCGTTTTCAGTTTCAAGAGGTTGTGGGCGGTACAGATCAGGCTCCATTCGCCCCGCGCTTTCCGTAGCCCCCGCAGCAGGAACTGCAGCAGGAACTGTCGAAAGCCTTGGGTCTCTTGATCGGCCCGAACACTGGTACCACCACCTGTTTGCGTAGCCGGTAGCGGCTTTTCCAGCCCCCTTGCCGGAGTGTGCGGTGCATAGCCTGTACGGAGAGTGATCGACTGCGGATTTCCTGACCCGCCGCACCTATGGCGCACCCGGCCGGTGGCGACATAGCCCCGGATGCGGTGACGCTTCAAGGTCTTCAGATTGTGCTCCGAGCAGCAGCCGATATCGGCCGAGGGTTCGCGGGCCTGACGGTCCGTGTTCTGCTTGATGCGCTCAAGCATCCCTGGCCGCTGTGGGGCATCGGCGCCGTGGGCATTGAGATGCTGGGCTACGATGATCTGGGATCGGCATCGACTGCGATCTGGGCGTTATAGCCCTGGACGAAGCCGTCGGCGGTCTTCAGGATCCGGGAGTCGGGATCGGTAAAGTGGCGCTCTCCGTGTCCTTCAAGGCGTCGTCGCCATGCGTTGGGGGCGGCGGGGCCATCGTCCTCACGATCCCCCTGCGCGGCCCGTGTTTCGGCCTCGAGGGCTTGTCGGGCGCTTTGGATCTACGTGAGGCGCGCCCGCTTCTTTGCGACCCACTCGGGCAGTTCGTCACCGGTTGAGGCTTGCAGCCGACGGTCATCCTCGGCGTCCTGCCGTCCGGCGGTTTCGAACCAGCTCCACGTTTCTTCTGCGAGCGTAGCCTCGGTCGTCTGCATCCGCCCATAGCTCATGGCTTTGTGTTTGGAGGCACAGGCTTTGACCTCCGTGCCGTCCAGGGCCACATGCCCAAGCCGCATAAGCCCGGCCTTCTGGCAGAGTCTCAAGACCTGCACGAACAAACCTTCCAACGCTTCAAGATGATGTTTGCAAAAATCGCTCACGGTGCGAAATTTGCGCTGATTCAAGGCGGTGACCGCCATGAAGTCCACGCGCTCGCAGAAGGCCTTGGCGATCCCTCGGTAGGGATAGACTGCCCTGGCAGTAACCATAGAGCGGCAACGCCGTCCTCATCACCGAGTCATATGGCGGATAGCCCTTTTCTTCGGTGTAGACGCTCAGAATCGCGAAAAGATCGAGCTCCGGGGAAACCAAGTCCCGGATAAGTTGGGCCAAATGCTCTTCCGGGACGAAGTCTTGCCCCGAGGGCGGCAGTAACATCACCTGATCAAAGTTCTACTCCCGGAAGGTCTTCGTCATTCGTTGACTCCAACAATACCGATCTGGAGTATGTTTTAGCACAGAATATCCGGTTATTTCAGCGGCTTAGGAGAAGATATTACTCGGTGAAGCTCTTAGGTCTAAAATTGGTAATTGCGCGAAATTCTTGATCGCAAACAGATCAATGTCGTGCGCGCCATGCCTAAGCGCTGGTGCATCTGCGTGATGTGCGCCAAGGTCGAGCCGATGAAGGAAGGGGCGGATATGGTCCACTTCCATTTGGAGGATATCGTGGCCTGGGCGCAGACGCGCCAGACCAAAGGGTTTCTGGAGGCCATCAATGGCCTGTGCAAGCCCGTCAGGCGCCGTGCCCGCAGCTTCGCATGCATCGCTACGATCAAAACCGTCATTTTCTTACCCGCTGAAAATCTTAACTTTTACGCCAAACGTTCATGTCGCCTAACTCACTTGCAATTTAATACATCCATGACTAAAGTTACACTTAGGAATGGTGCTTGTTTTAGGGATAAATAAACATCTGAACGCCCAGAACGTTCGGGGTGCCATTTGGAGGGGGGAGTATGGTGAGAAAGCTTACAGTAATGACTGATGGGGTCATAGTATCAACGAACACATTGAGGTGCAGGTTCGTCGCAGAGCACAAAGCCAGGCGACGACTGATATTGTCACCAGATTGCCCCCACAGCTTGCGAACAGTGGATTGGTTGCGGCAAGCCAGGCGGCTCCCATAGCAGCGCCGTCAGCGGCAAAATTCTAGTAGTTCACATCGAAATTCACGATTTGGCTGCAATTTATAGGAAGGAACGCAATCATGAAACCTCTATTAAAAGCGAACTGTTCTTGGCACGCCGCCTTGCTGAGCGGAGTCGTACTGGTGTCACTTGCGGGTTGCGCAGATACACAACTTCCGGGGACTCCGATTGGTTTTAACGCTAACCATCAGATGGTCTACCAATATTGCACCAACGGCGGAAAATGCATAAGGTCTCTTTACCCGACAATGGATGCCTACGCGTTTTATTACCAGACATCGCATTAACTGGACTGCGTAGGACCATAATTAGACCGCTGCCTGATTTAGCCGTGCTCACCTGGGGTGTCTTTTTCTGCCAAAGTGTTGGTGTAGACGCATACGGTAAGCTTGTGAGTTTCCAGTAGGGGGCAAAATTCGAGCAGCGCCGTGGCACCAGGTACAGGTTGCCGCGGCAGAACGATACGCACGAAACCGCGGATCGCCTGGCTAAGTTTTAAGGCGCGTTCCAGTTCGGACGTTTAAAAGTGCGAAAATAGCTACGTGTGTTCATGTGTTTAATGTTGCAGCAAAAAATCGAAGAGAGTCGCAGGAAATTAAAGTTTATGGTAAATAGAGCCCGTTTAAATACAGGTGTCGATCGGGGTAGTTAATAGGGTGGTTCTTGCGCGCTCAAAATCAATGTTTTGCGCAAGCCCACTAAATTAGCGGATAATTCGGAAACTTGTGGTTTTCGAGGTCTTAAAGCCTAAGAACCCAAAAAACTAAAGGACATCAAACAAAAAAATTGCGTGCGCCACCGTTATCCTGATTGCGACATTCTTTTGCTTGGCTGGAATGCGGTGGCAACCTCAGCGATTAACGTATTGCGTGAGGACCTGCAACGAGAATTGGCTGAGCTGCCTCGTAGCCGGTCGCTAAGGCCGGCAGGATTTTATTTTTGAAAGAAGTGGCTTGGCTGTTCTGAACAGTGGAATAAATGGATGATATGGGCGTTTGGCCGGGCCGGAATGTGCCTGACATAGGAGCAAAGAAGTAAACGGAAGAAAAGTAAGGAGGCAGGAACTACCATGAAGAGAGTGATTAGTGCCGTTATGGGCTTGTTTGCGACATTTTCCGTTCCATGCTCGGCCGGTCTTCGACAGGATTACCTGTCGTCAAACATCTGTTTTACCAGGTTTAACCAGATGGCCCAGCCCTCTAATTTCCCGGGGAGGGTGGCCCAGGTCAAGTGGGATTATGGTGAGCTTAGCGCAACCACACCCTTCGTGGAGGGTAACTGGATAGTGCGGTTTCCGGTGGGCGCGTACCCTATTGCAAGATTGGCATCATGGTCGGGCTATAATCCTATAATAGGTTCTATAATAAATATGTATTGGATATACGTAACCGGTTTGCAATGCGCGAACGCAGTTAGCGGAACACATACATGTGCACTGGTACTGCATGAGGTATTAGCCCCCAATGTAGAGCCACTTGGCGCATTTAAAGTCAACAATGTGATCCAGGCTTATTTTTTGATGGGCACACCGTACAAGGCGGCCGACGGGTCTTTGTACCAATATCAACTTAATAACCAGCCGATGCGAACTCTTGGCTTCGCAGGATGTCCGGGAGAGATCGACTACGCACAATGAATGGTCTGAGCATCTTTCGAATGTTTTTCGGCGTTTTACAGGCTTAGGGATGACGCCACATCTTGCCAATTATGTTCATGGTGATCATCTCCAATGGTCCGCTTTTTTAACGAGCGGCGAAGTGAATTATTCCGGTCAATTTTTGGCGCGCACTACCCGTTCAAATTCGTCAATTCTTAGCGCGTAGCAACACCGGTCATTATTTAAAGCGTTTTTGCCGGGCAGCAGACGCGGTGCGTAGGTCTGGTATGGCTTCAACGCAATCCACTGCCGGCCGACGGGATGGCACAGCATGAAATGGTGGTGGGGTTGGATGCCTGACCGGGTTACGAGCTGTCGATCACCCGCGCCACATCACTGTGGCATTCGGCGCACTTGCCCACCAGCAGTAAGTCGCCGCCCTTGATGTTGCCGCTAAAATTGGTGATCGTTGTGCCGTGATGGCACTGGCCGCACCATACGTAAGACAGCAGCCTCTGGCGGATATCGGCAGGGATGGACTCCCAGCGCTGGCGCGCGGGTTTGGTGAAGTTGGGGAATGACTCAACGTCTG
>JAKAVW010000189.1 GCA_021827445.1 Pseudomonadota bacterium | reverse complement strand
CGATCTCCATTTCCAGCATTTCTTCAAAAGTGATGCGATCCAGGCGGCGCGCCCGGGATTCTACCCGCGGATCGGTGGTGTAAATGCCGTCCACATCGGTGAAAATGTCGCACTCATCGGCATGCAGTGCCGCCGCCAGGGCCACAGCGGTGGTATCCGAACCGCCGCGACCCAAGGTGGTGATATTGCCATGCGGATCGACTCCCTGAAAGCCCGCGACGACCACAATCTTGCCGGCATCCAGTGCCGCCCGGATCTTGTGATCGTCAATATGCTCGATGCGCGCCCGGTTATGGGCCGAATCGGTCATGATGGCGACCTGCCCGCCAGTGAACGAAATGGCGGGTTGACCGATACTCTCCAGCGCCATGCTCAGCAGCGCAATGGTCACCTGCTCGCCGGTGCTGAGCAGGGTGTCCAGTTCGCGTTCCGCCGGGGCATCGGCCAGGGCGCGCGCCAGTTGCAGGAGGCGGTCCGTCTCGCCCGACATGGCGGAAACCACCACTACCACCTGATGACCGGTGCGATGACTGGCCGTGACCCGTTCCGCGACGGCCCGGATGCGTTCCACGCTGCCAACGGAGGTGCCGCCAAATTTCTGTACGATGAGTGCCATTTTCAGTGATTTTATGAAAAATTAAGGGCAGATGATAAATCGTTGCGGCGGGGTCTGTACAGGACGCGCTGCGGAAGCTGTTTGCGACGCGGTGCCCGACTGCTTTCAACGCCGCAGGCAGCGCATTTTCAATATGAGCCCCAATGAAGAAAAGTGCGGGCCAGAGGATGCGGTCCGGTGGCCGCGACTGCGCGGCGAACGCCCGTTGCCGTTCCTAGACCGGAGCTGGCAGTCCATGCCACGGTTTGCCAGACTCTGGTCTGCTAGACTGAAGATTGGGTGGATGTTGTATATATCGGCAGAATCAAGTCAGGAGAATTGGCATGGCAACGGATTTACGGGCACTCAGGAAGCAGGTTGGACAAAGTATCTGGCTGGATAATCTGTCTCGCACCCTCATCCATGACGATATTTTGCGGCGTTATATCGACGAGGACGGGATCAGCGGGGTGACCTCCAACCCCAGTATTTTTCAGAAGTCGATTCACTCCAGCCCCTACTATCAGGAGGATCTGCGCCTGCCTGCAGACTCCGCAGAACGGTTGTATGAGCGTCTGGTGGTGGATGATCTGCGTAAGGCCTGCGATCTGTTGCATCCGGTGCATGTGGAAACGGACGGTGATGACGGCTGGGTGAGTTGGGAGGAGTCGCCGCGGCTGGGGCAGGATGAGGCCGCTACGGTGACTGAGGCGCAACGGCTGCGTGGGTTGGTGCAGCGGGACAATCTGCTGATCAAAGTACCGGCGACGCCCGCAGGTATTCGTGCCTTCGCAACGCTCATTGGCCGTGGTGTGTCGGTCAACGTGACCCTGATGTTTGGGCTAAAACATGTCCGTGACGTATTCGCGGCCTATCAGAAAGGAATGACGCAGTGGGTGGCCAGCGGTGGTGATCCACGCAAGGTGAAAGCGGTCGCCAGCCTCTTCCTGTCGCGGGTGGATACGCTGGTCGACCAAAAGCTGGAGGTCATTGGCACGTCAGAGGCTTTGGCGTTGCGTGGTAAGGCGGCCGTGGCGATGGCGAAATCGGCATACACCATTTATCAGGGGGCTTTCCATGGTAAGGATTTTGTGGCGCTGCGCACGGCGGGTGCAAGACCCCAGTATCTGCTCTGGGCGAGTACCAGTACCAAAAACGCTGCTTACTCCGATTTGCTCTACGTCGAGCCGCTGATGGGGCCGCAGACGATCAATACCTTGCCCGATGAAACATTGATCAAACTCCGTGACCACGGCAGCCTGGTGGCACGGATCGAAGATAATATGGCAGGGGCACAGCAGACCATGGCGCGACTGGCCAGCCTGGGTATCGATATGGACGGAGCTGTGGCGGAGCAGTTGCAGGCCGAAGGTATGGCCGCTTTTGCCAAGAGTTTTGAGGAAATGCTGGCGGAGGTGGCGCGCGCAATGGGGTGAGCGGCGCGCCGTGATGGTTCGGCGTACGTCTCAGAAGCCGACGGTGTTGAAACCGGCGTCCACGTAGGTGATCTCGCCGGTGATGCCAGAGGCGAGGTCGGAGCAGAGGAAGGCGGCGGTGTTGCCGACTTCCTCTTGCGTCACGTTGCGGTGCAGGGGCGCATGTTCCGCATAGTGATCCAGGATTTTGCGGAACTCGCCGATACCGCTGGCCGCGAGGGTGCGGATAGGGCCGGCGGAAATGGCGTTGACGCGGATGCCGTCCGGTCCCAGCGCGTAGGCGAGATAACGGACGCTGGCTTCAAGGCTGGCTTTGGCGAGTCCCATCACATTGTAGTTGGCCATGGCGCGCTCGGCGCCAAGGTAGCTGAGGGCCAGCAAGGCGCCCTGCCGACCCTGCATGAGCGGGTGCATAGCCTTGGCCATGGCGGTGAAGCTGTAAGAGGATACCTCATGGGCAATGCGGAAGCCCTCGCGGGTGGTGGCGTCCAGATAGCTGCCGTTGAGTTCGTCTTTGGGCGCAAAAGCCGCGCCATGAATGCCAATATCGACGCCGCCCCAGAACGACTGGATCTTATGCATGGCGCCAGCCAGTTGCTCTTCGTTCATCAGGTCCAGTTCCAGGGGCTCTGGGGCACCGATCTGGCTTGCCAGCTCTTCCACCCGGCTTTGGGTACGCTCGCCCTGATAGGTGAGCAGCACGTCCGCGCCCTGACGATGCATAGCCTGAGCGATGCCCCAGCAGATGGAGCGGTCATTGGCCACGCCGACAACCAATGCCTTTTTACCTTCCATAAAACCCATTGCAAAAACCCCTTACGCCAGAATCAGCGCGTATAAATGGTGAGACGTGAGCCCGGCTGAATATCGCTGGCCGAGGCCAGGCGATTCCACTGAATCAGCGATTTGGGCTGGACATGGAATTGCTGGGCAATCTGCCAGAGCGTGTCTCCCTGACGCACCACATAAGTCGTTGTCCGCGCCGCCCGTGTAGCGGCGCGCTCCTGCCGAGGGCTGATGGATGCGACGGCGGTTTCCGCCGGGATGTTCAGCACTTGTCCGGGATGAAGGATGGTCTGTTCGGTGAGATGATTGGCGTGGGCCAGTACGGAGACGCCGACCCCGGCGCGTTGCGCGATTTGCCACAGACTTTCACCAGGCCGGACAGTAAGGCGCTGGTGACTGCGGGCGGCCGTATAAATCGGTGCTGCAGTGCCGCTATGCACCGTGAGCGTCTCGCCGACCTGCAGGTCGCGCGCGGAACGGATATGGTTCCAGCGCATGAGGTCGTGGACGCTGACACCTGCGTGTTGGGCCAGTTGTGAGAGGGTATTGCCGGAATGGACGGTGATCTGACGATTATGTTGCGCGTATGCCGCATTACGCAGTCCACCGGAGCCATAAATTACGAGGTGCTGACCGGCTTGCAGGTCGCGCGCGGAGTGGATGTGATTCCAGCGTTTGAGGTCGGTAACGCTGACCCCGGCCCGTTGTGCCAGATGCCAGAGCGTCTCACCGGGGCGGAGGGTGATATGGCTGAGTTGTGGCACCGTTGCGGGCACAGCGCCTGCAGGTCGCGCGGCCGCTTCCTGGGGTGTCGTCAATAGCGCAGTTTTTAGCGTTCTAGCCTTGTCTTTGGGAACCACGAGCTGGTAATCAGCCGGTGCGACGCCATAACTCAGCCCGGCATTGAGGTGCTGTAATTCGCTGACCGGCATATTCATCAGCGTTGCTGCTACATTCAGAGCCACGGATTTTGGGGTGGTCACCACCGCAATATGTGCCGCGTTGGGAATGGAGGGCAGGGAAATATGGTAGGCCTTGGCGTTTTTGATGATTTGCGCCAGGGCGAGCAACTCGGCAACGTAGTTTTCCGTTTGCTCCGGGAGATTGAGATCCCAGAAATCCGTGGGCTTGCCCGCCGCGACATTTTGCTGGATGGCCGCGGAAACCGTGCCCTGTCCGGCATTGTAGGAGGCGATGGCGAGGAGCCAGTTGCCACCGAAATAGTTATAGAGGTAAGACAGATAATCGAGGGCCGCATTTGTGGAGGCGGTGAGGCTCAGGCGGGGGTCACCGTAGCGGGTGTTTTGCAGGCCGAAACTGCGCGCGGTACCCGGTACAAATTGCCAAAGGCCCGCTGCGGCCGCCGGAGAATAGGCCTTGGGATTGTAGCCGCTTTCGATGGCCGGTAGCAGCGCCAACTCCATGGGCAGGCCGCGCTGAGCAACTGCTGACACTACGTAATAAAGGAAGGGACGGGAGTTATCGAGAATTTGTTCCAGTTTGCCCTGATGTTGCAGGAACCAGGTGCGCCATTTGTCGACTTCCACCCGGGAGACATCGCTAAGTCGCAGGCCGTCGTCAATATGCGCCCAGACATTACCGGGCTCCGTCTGGTTGCCAAAGGCACCTGACGCTTCAAATTGCTGCAGGGTAGCCGATAGGCCGGAAGCATTGCTGCGTTGCCCGTTGGCTGACCCGCCGTCTTGTAGCTCCGCAGCCTGTCCGGTGGCGTTCAAGGCTTCGGCTGCACCGCTCTGAAGATCGCTTTGTTGCAGGCCTATGGTTTGGCTATCCGCCCAGGCCATAGGAATGCTCCCTAGCGCCACCAGTGTGGCGATAGCGATAATTCGCTTTTTCATGCTGCTCCTTCCTGGCGGATTCGATCCACAATGGGCATCCCGCAGATATAACCCTATTCATAAAAGGATATCATTATAAACATGGGGTTGGCATGATGCTTGCTGCCCGTTACATGGATAGTAAGCAAAAGGAATGCCCCGAGTCAAACGATGTTTGTCGGTCTGTATAAGGATACCGGCGGGGCAAGGAGGCTGTTATTATCCTGCTTTCGACAGTCTCAGGTTGCGCATCATGTCCGTTCGTACCCGTTTCGCCCCCAGTCCCACCGGTTATCTGCATATTGGTGGTGTGCGCACCGCGCTTTACTCCTGGTTGCACGCGCGTCAGCAGGGAGGGCGCTTCGTTCTGCGTATCGAGGATACGGATGTGGAGCGCTCGACGCCGGAAGCGACGGCCGCCATTCTGGAGGGGATGGCTTGGCTGGGGCTGGACTGGGACGAGGGTCCGTTCTATCAGATGCGGCGCATGGACCGTTACCGGGAAGTGCTGGCGCAGATGCTGGCGGCGGGAACGGCCTATCATTGCTATTGCAGTCGTGAGGAAGTGGATGCCATGCGCGAGGAGCAGCGTGCGCGCGGCGAGAAACCGCGCTACGACGGACGTTGCCGGCAGCGCACGGCAGCGCGTGATGGGATCACACCGGTGATCCGCTTCCGGAGCCCGGATGGCGGTGAAACAGTGGTGGAAGACCTGATTCACGGTACGGTGCGCTTTCAGAACAGTGAAATGGATGATCTGATTATTGCGCGCTCTGACGGGACGCCGACCTACAACTTCTGCGTGGTGGTGGATGACTGGGATATGGGGATCACCCACGTGATCCGCGGTGATGATCATCTCAATAATACGCCGCGGCAGATGCAGATTTTGCAGGTGCTGGGCGCCCAGGTGCCCGCTTATGCCCATGTGCCGATGATTCTCGGGCCAGACAAGCAAAAGCTGTCCAAGCGTCATGGGGCGGTGAGTGTGCTGGAATACCGTGAACAGGGCTTTTTGCCCGACGCGCTGCTCAATTTTCTGGTGCGGCTGGGCTGGTCCCATGGCGATCAGGAAATCTTTACCCGCGAGGAAATGGTGGAATTTTTCCGCATTGATACGGTGAACAAGGCGGCATCGGCCTTCAACCCGGAGAAGCTGCTGTGGATCAATGCCCAGCATATGCAACGGCTGACCCCGGAGGGGCTGACGCAGCATCTGCTGCCTTACCTCAACGCCGTGGGCGTAACCGAGTCTTTGCTGGCGTCCGGACCGGAACTCCCGGCGGTGGTGGCGTTGTTGCAGGAGCGGTCCAAGACCTTGGTGGAAATGGCGGCGGCGGCGGAGATGTTTTATGTGGCGCCGGTGGCCGGTGAACCCAAGGATGTGGAGAAACATCTGCACGGACAGGGCGCATTGCTGGCGACCCTGACCCAGGCGCTGGGCGTGTTGCCGAACTGGGAGGCGGCGGCGATTCACAGTGTGATACAG
>JAKAVW010000188.1 GCA_021827445.1 Pseudomonadota bacterium | reverse complement strand
GAAGGATATTTTTCTGCTCCGCAGCGGAGAGTAAATCTTCCGCCTCAGAACAGACGAAGGACACCCGTTGCCTATCACGGGTATGGATAGTGATATCGTAGTTGGTCATGATGTGCTCATCCTTATGCTGCTTCGTCCGTTGCAGAACGAAGCAGCGATCCATTGTGCTATGCCGTATGCGTCAGGGCCGCCTGCAAATCCGCTTGCGCCTCGCCAATAAGATCGAGATCAAGATCGAAACGTGATTGGAGCTTCTGCACCAAAGTTGGTGTGAGATAAGCAGGCAGGGTTGGCCCCAGCTTGATCCCTTTGATACCCAAAGCCAGCAGGGAAAGGTGAATGGCTGTAGCCTTTTGTTCAAACCAGGAGAGCATGATCGACAACGGCAGGTCATTGACCCCACAATTGAATGCCTCGGCCAGGGCACCCGCTACCCGGATGGCGGAGTGGGCATCATTGCACTGGCCTATATCCAGCAGGCGGGGGATGCCTCCAATATCTCCGAATTCATGCTTGTTGAATCGATACTTACCGCATCCCAGGGTCATCACTACCGAATCGGCGGGGGCATTATCCGCCACCTCCGTGAAGTAGTTGCGCGCCGGAGAAACACCATCGCACCCACCGACGAGGAAGAAGTGGCGAATATCTCCGTGTTTCACCGCATCGACGATTTTATCCGCCACACCCAGGAGAGTGTGATGCCCAAAACCGATGGTGATACGCTGCTCTTTTGCATCGGCAGTAAATCCCGGTAATGCCTTGGCGGCCTGGATCACCGGGGTGAAATCCCCATTGTCGATATGGCGGACGCCGGGCCACCCCACTGGGCCAAGGGTAAAAATTCGATTTTTATAACTTCTGCCCGGCTCAATGATACAGTTGGAAGTCATGACAATGGGCCCAGGGAAATCTGCAAATTCACGCTGCTGATCTTGCCATGCTCCCCCTAGATTCCCGGCCAGATGAGGGTATGCCTTGAGCAAGGGATAGGCGTTGGCTGGCAACATCTCCCCATGGGTGTAAACATTGATCCCCTGATCCTTGGTCTGCTCCAGGATTTGTTTGAGATCATGGAGATCGTGACCGCTGACCAGGATTGCCTTGCCCTGGATCGGGGAGATGCGCACAGAGGTAATTTCCTGCGCTCCAAAACTGTCCGTATTGGCAACGTCAAGCAACTCCATCACCTTCAGGTTCAAACGGCCGACTTCCAATGATTCTTCCAACATTTCATCGAGGTCCGTTGGATTACTTGCCAAGTAGTCCAGGATTTCCTCTGCCTGCGCATCGACTTCGTCGCTCTGATAACCCAGGACGCGGGCATGTTGAGCATAAGCGGCTACGCCTTTCATGCCGTAGAGGATGAGGGCACGAGCACCGATCACATCGGATCCGAGATGTTCTACGTCGGCGTTTATGGCGACGCTAGGGGCTTGACGCAGCAGTTGTTCCAGACTATCGGCAGGTTGGAAGAGGGCCGGACCGGACAGGATTTCGGGAGTCTTGCCCTGCTCTCGCGCCGCTTCCTCGTACAATAATTTGATCCGTTCACGCCTTTTGCTGGCCTCCTGGATCAGGTGGACAAAACGTGTGGCAGTGAAGTTCACATTGGTGAGCGTGGTGAAAAGCCCATAAAAAATGAAGTCGTCCGTACGTCTGTCGGCAACACCCATCGCCCGCGCCCGGCGCGCATACTGGGCAATGCCCTTCATAAGGTGCGTGAGAATGTCCTGCAGACCGGCAGTGGCCTCATCCTTGCCGCACGTTCCCGGCTCACTGGTACAGCCTATTCCGGCGGGGCTGCGGGTGGTTTGTTCGCATTGATAGCAAAACATCATGGTGTCTCCTGAGGTTGTGGTGCTTGTTTGTCAACAATATCTGCTGTGATCAGGACCATCCTTGATTTCAATCAAGTGGCTGCGCCACTTCCTCATGATCGTCGACGGGAAACCCTAAGCAAAAGACAGGCGATTGACCCTGCCCGGAGATTCGGCGTAACGTATTTAACGTCACACTACGCTCCGCCTATCCCGATCAATTGTCTGGAATCCGGCGGCTGAATCCGCCTGCGAGACGCCACCCGCAGGCACATAACAGGCTGAGTTATGGTCCGTAAAAGCCGCATCATGGGGTAAAGATGGTTTTAGACACAGTTTTGTTCGCCCAAAAGCCAGATTGATGACAATCGGCCAAGTAGAGTTAACAGAAATGGAGCGATTGCGCCGAACAGAAATATTCTCTGTCTGGTCGGATGAGGACCTTTCGCATTTATTTAAGGGCGCACGTGTTCTGGAGATGAGTGTCGGGCAAATCCTTTTCCTCGAAGGCGATGCAGCTACCGCTTTCTATTTTCTTCTGGATGGACAAGTGAAGCTGGTGACGTCGGCTGCTGACGGCCACGAGAAAATAGTTGATATTTTGCAAGGCGGAGACCTTTTTGCAGAAGCTGTAGCCTTTTTGGGATATCGTTATCCTGTGCAGGCAATAGCGGCCATGCCGAGCCGGGTTCTGGAAATTCCCCTTACGATATTTCTCGTCACCCTACAGCAGCATCAGGAGCTGATGCTGCAAATGTTGGGCAGACTGAGTCTGCGTTTACGTCATTTAATAATGGAGTTGCGACATCTTACTGTGGAATCCGCTGACCAACGGGTTGCAGGATATCTGCTGGAACTCTGCCCATCGGGAAATTCTCCCGTGAGTTTGCTTCTCCCTGCCAAAAAAGCCATGATCGCGGCCCGACTAGGTTTAACCCCGGAAACATTTTCTCGTGTGTTGAAGCGATTGCGAGAGGAGCATTTGATAGCTGTTGAAAAACTCAAGATATACATCCACCGCCCTTCTGAGTTACGGCAATGGGCGAACAGCAAATCGTCTACCCGGTAGATGACAGGAAATAGGTTTCACCGTTCGCCGCAAGCGTCATCCAATCAATAACGATCTCATCAGCTACACGGAGGGGGCCTGGCTCTGTCAGCCAAACTGGGGCCACATCGCGCACCGCATTGTCCTGAAGGAACGCCAATGCGGAGAGCTATGATCGAAACTGGTGTATAGGCGGGTTACAAGTGACCTGAGCAAGGTGGCGTACTGTTGCTACAAAGGGTTTGCAGACCAAGTGCTGGAAGAGTTTTCTGCTGTACGGATGGTCAATGGTCGTCAGGCGGTCGTTCGTAACGGCCACCTGCCGGAGCGAGAGATCATGACGGCCCTGGGTCCTGTGTCAGTGAAGGTCCCCAAGGTTCGAGATCGCGCGGGTTCGGGGATTAAATTCAATTCGACACTGATGCCACCGTATGTGCGTAAATCGCGGACGGTGGCGGCCACAGTCCCCTGGCTGTATCTGCATGGGATATCTTCTGGCCACATGCAGGGGGCGCTTTCTATCCTCCTGGGCGAAGAGGCCAAGGGACTTTCCCCTGCGGCATTGGGACGCCTCAAGGCGCAGTGGGCGGAAGAGCATGCCCAGCTGGGAGATATTCCGCGCCCAGCCGGCCGCTTACCGGGATACGGTGCTCCCACGGAATATCAAAGTCCGGCTCGCCGTAGAGGCTGCGGCATCCCTGGGGTGGTGCGAATGGGTGGGAGAGGGCGCCACCATAGGCCTGAGCCGCTTCGGCGCCAGTGCACCCTATCCAGAAAATTTCCGCCATCTGGGATTCACTGTGGAAAATGTGGTACAGGAAGCCCAACGGCTACTATAACGCGGGCGAGTCGCGGGATAGGTATAAAATCTATCCGTTTATCGACATGAAGTTCTGATTGAGGCATCTTTTATACGCCGTGATGATCGGTTTTGACGGATTTTCGGAAATGGGGCGAGCGCAATCCCGCCGATCTGGCGTTGAAGGCATTTCCGGGGCATACGTTAAGGGGGATATCCAATGACCCATGTGGTTACAGAAGCCTGTATTCGGTGTAAGTATACCGATTGCGTCACAGTATGCCCGGTGGATTGCTTCCACGAGGGCCCCAACTTTTTGGCCATCGATCCAGACGAATGCATCGATTGCACCCTCTGTGTGCCCGAGTGTCCGGTAGACGCCATCTTCCGCGACGTGGATTTGCCGGACGGCATGGAAAAATATCCGGAACTCAACGCGCGCCTGGCACGCCGCTGGCCCGTCATCATTCAAAAAAAGCCTGCCCTGCCCGATGCCGAGCAGTGGCGGCATGTGCGGGATAAACGCCCATATCTGGATACCGGGGAAGAGGAGGAGGAATTGCCCCTGCCCGAGCCGCCCGTGCCCTTGAAGGAATACCAGCGCACACCGGAATTCACCGACGACGACGCCCCCGCCGGCCTGCTCCATGAGCATCGCACCAAAGCCGGGGTCTGGGGGCGCATCGTGCTCCTGGAAGGAAACTTGCGATATTGCCTGGAAGACGGCAGCGCCCGCGCCTGGATTCTGAGTCCGGCACGGCCTGCATGGATACCGCCCGATCTGCCGCACCGGGTGGAGTTCCTGGGCCCAGCACGTTTCTACGTAAGCTTTTGGCGCTGAGGACACCTCATGAAAAAGCCGCCGGCACCACGCTTTGCCGTGGGCGATCACGTTACCTGGAATTCGGAGGCAGGCAGGGTAACGGGGCGGATCGTTGCCATCCACGAGCAGGATTTTCCGGTCCACGGCTATACCCACCATGCGAGCCCGGAAGACCCGCAATACGCCATCCAAAGCGACAAAAGCCGCCATGTGGCCTACCATAAGGGTGGCATCCTGTGTCTCGCTGAGGAAGGATCGCAGGACTGATCATCCAGGCCTTACGGAGGGGGCAGCGACATGGAAAGGAATCGGACGGGTCTGCCCCGTCTGGTAGACTCCGCCGCCGAGAACTTGGCTCCTGCCTATTTCGCTTTGGTGATGGCCACAGGTGCTGTCTCCTTGGCGGCTCAGGCGGTGGGCGATTCTTTCCTCGCCCGGTTACTCTTCTGGCTCAACGGAATATTCTACGTAGTGTTATGGTTCCTGACTATTTGGCGCATGCTGCGCTTCGGTCGGCGGATGGGCGTGGATTTCAAGGATTACCAGAGCGGCCCAGGTTTTTTTTCCGTGGTAGCCGGATCCGCCATTCTCGGCAGCCAGTTCGTCCTTTTGGCGAACGAGGAAAAAAAGGGGATGCTGCTCTGGGGGCTTGCCATGGCCCTTTGGCTGATACTGAACTATGGCATCTTTACGGCCTTCACCATCCAGAAACATAAGCCTTCTCTGGAGGAGGGCATCACCGGCATCTGGCTGCTGGCAGTGGTCGCCGCCCAGTCCCTCGCCGTGCTCGCTGCCGTTCTGGATGCGCACTGGGACCCTGTGCATCGGCTGGAATTCAACTTCATTGCCCTCTCCCTGTGGCTTTGGGGCGGCATGCTCTACATCTGGATCGTGGTGCTTATCTTTTATCGTTACACTTTCTTCCGTTTTTCGGCGGAGGATCTGGTGCCGCCGTACTGGATCAACATGGGAGCCATGGCCATCTCCACTCTGGCGGGTTCCCTGCTCATCGCCAACGGCGGCAAGGCACCATATCTGCACTCCCTTCTACCATTCCTTAAGGGTTTCACCGTGTTTTACTGGGCCACCGGAAGCTGGTGGATTCCGCTGTTGATCGCCTTGGAGTTCTGGCGCCACGGAGTCAAGAGGCTTCCGATGCGTTACGATCCTCTCTACTGGGGCGTCGTCTTCCCCCTCGGCATGTACAGCCTCTGCACGCTCCATATGGCGCAAAGCATGGATCTGCCCTTTTTACTCCCTCTCGGGCATGTCTTCCTCTATCTGGCTCTGCTCGCTTGGGTGATCACCCTGGCCGGAATGATCCATCATTTGGGGCTGGGTCTACGCGCCGGGACGAAGACCAGGATCCCCCGCCCTTTGCCATGAGGCCAAAAGCGGACAATCCTTGCATCTCAGGGCATCCATATTAATATGACGGGGTTGGCGATGTACCCGCTCCCAGAGCATTGGCCTCGGGACGGAAACCAGTGGGATCCAACCGGAAAGTTTCCGTCGCCTGTAAACCTGGAAAACGTCATCATGGAGGGGTAATGGTGCACACGAAACGCCTGCTCAATTTGGAATGGGATGCCATCGCAGGCGTTATCGCGGCGGTCACGGCCATCGTCATGGAACTCCTGCACCTGATTCAGGGTGAG
>JAKAVW010000187.1 GCA_021827445.1 Pseudomonadota bacterium | reverse complement strand
GCCTGGCCCGCATCACGACCTTCCAAAACCCCTGGGCAGATCCTTACGGGGCCGGATTCCAGTTGGTGCAATCTCTCATTGCCTTTGGGCGTGGCGGCCTCTTCGGAGTCGGTCTGGGCGACGGGGTGATGAAATATTTCTACCTGCCCGAGTCCTATACCGACTTCATTCTGGCGGTGATCGGCGAAGAGCTCGGCATGATCGGGGTGTGGTCCCTGGCAATGCTCTATGGCATCGCCTGCTGGCGGATCTACCGTGTCGGACGCCGTGCTGCGGCGGCCGGTGATGCCTTCTTCGCTCTTTTCTGCTACGGCACCCTGACCTGGTTTGGGGGCGAGGCGGTTATGTCCATGGGCGTGAATCTCGGCGCTCTACCGACCAAAGGTTTCGCCCTACCGCTGATCAGTTATGGCGGCAGCGCCCTGGTCTTCCTCTGCGCGGCCCTGGGTGTCGTCCTCGGCGTCAGCCGCCGTTATCCGGCCGTGCCCAACAGCAAGGCCGTCGTCCGGGAGGAACTCCAGAATGGCTGACAGCGTCCTGATCGCAGCAGGCGGCACTGGCGGCCATATCTTCCCGGCCTTGGCGGTCGCCGACGCACTGCGCGCCCAGGGTGTGGAAGTCGCTTTTGCGGGAACAGCCGCCGGGATGGAAGCACGCCTGGTGCCGGAACGCGGCTATCCGCTGCATACTCTGGACATGCAGGGCTTGCGCGGCAAAGGCCTCGGGCGCTGGTTGCGTGCGCCCTGGCGGGTGGGTAAGGCGATCTTACAGGCACGGGCAATTCTGCGGAAAACCCAGAGCCGCGTGGTGCTGGGCATGGGGGGTTATGTCGCCGCGCCCGTCGGCATCGCCGCCTGGACTCTGGGACGCCCGCTCTGCCTGCATGAACAAAATGCCATCGCCGGGCTCAGCAATCGTTTGCTGGCGCCACTGGCCAAGCGCGTTTTTCTCGGCTTTCCCGGCGCGCGTCTGGCCCGCGGTGAGTGGGTGGGCAACCCAGTCCGCGAGACCATTCGCGCCTTGCCCGCACCGCAAGAGCGTTTCAGTCGGCGTCACGGACCAGCTCACCTGCTCATCATGGGCGGCAGTCAGGGCGCCAAGGTGCTCAACGAAGTCAGTGTCGCCGCGCTGAGCAGCATGACCACCGCCGAGCGCCCCGCCATCTGGCATCAGGCAGGCAAGGATCACGTAGAAACCACCCGGGCAGCTTATGCACAAGCAGGCATTGACGCCCGGGTAGAACCCTTTATAGACGATATGGCAACGGCGCTGGGCTGGGCTGATCTCGCCCTCTGTCGTGCCGGAGCCGCCACCATCGCCGAGCTCGCCGCCGCTGGTCTCGGCGCCATCCTGATCCCCTTCCCCTTCGCCGTAGACGATCACCAGGCCGCCAACGCCCGCTTTCTGGAGAACGCCGGTGCGGCCAGGATGCTGCGTCAGGAGGGGCTGGACGCCGTACAATTGCGCGATGTGCTGAATCCCTTGCTGACTGACGCCGCACTCCGCCTGCGCTGGGCAGAAGCCGCGCGCGCTCAGGCCAGGGGCGATGCCGCCGCCACCATTGCGACAGCGTGCATAGAATATGCAGGAGGCAGAAATGCGTAACTGGGTCCGCCAAATCCACATGGTTGGCATCGGCGGCAGCGGCATGCGCGGCATCGCCGAAGTGCTGCTGAATCTCGGCTATGCCGTCTCCGGCTCCGATTTGCGTCCCGGCAGCTCCACCCTGCGCCTGACGGACTTAGGCGCGCGGATTTTCGGCGGCCACGAGGCCGTCAATGTGCGCGGCGCCGATGTGGTCGTGCTCTCTTCGGCCATTCCCGAAAACAATCCAGAGGTTCAGGCCGCTCGCGAACTGCGCATCCCCGTCATCCGCCGCGCCGAGATGCTGGCGGAGCTGATGCGCTTCAAGCAGGGCATCGCCATCGCCGGCACCCACGGCAAGACCACCACCACCAGCCTGGTGGCCAGTATCCTCGGCGCTGGCGGACTGGACCCCACCTTCGTCATCGGCGGCCGCTTGAAGAGCGCCGGCACCCATGCCGCCCTCGGCAGTGGCGAATATCTGGTGGCAGAAGCGGACGAATCCGACGCCTCTTTCCTCTATCTCTCGCCCGTCATGGCCGTCGTCACCAACATCGACGCCGATCACATGGAAACCTACGGCGACAGCCTCGATAATTTGCGCGGCGCCTTCCTGCAATTTCTCCAGCGCCTGCCCTTCTACGGCCTCGCCGTCCTCTGCACCGATGAACCCATGGTCGCCGGTCTCATCCCCGAATTGCGCACCCCCGTACTGCGCTACGGTTTCGGTGACGATGTGGATTTGCAGGCGCGTGATGTTACCGTGCAAGGCATTGGCAGTCGCTTCGCCGTATGGCGGCGGGTAGACAGCGACTATGTCCACTGGCTGGACGTAGAACTGGGCATCCCCGGCCGCCACAATGTCCTCAATGCCCTCGCCGCCATCGGCATTGCCAGCAAGGTAGGCGTACAGGAATCCGTCATCACCAGCGCATTGGCGGATTTCCGCGGCGTCGGCCGCCGTTTTGAGCTGGTCGGCACATTTGACGGAATTACCGTGGTGGATGATTACGGCCATCACCCCCGGGAAATCGCCGCGACTATCGCTGCAGCCCGCTCCGTATGGCCGGAGCGACCGCTGGTGGTGGCTTTTCAACCCCACCGCTACAGCCGCACCCAAGCGCTCTTCGGTGATTTCGTCAGCAGCCTGGCGGCAGCGGACCGGGTGATTCTGACGGACATTTACAGTGCCGGCGAAAAGGCCCTGCCCGGCGTCAGCAGCCGCGCCCTCGCCGAGGCCATGGCCGCGCAAGGGGTGTCTGTCCGCTTCCTGCCTGATTTACTCACGGCGCCGCAACAAATCCGCGCCGAACTCCCCGCCAGGGCCGTACTGCTGACCCTCGGCGCGGGCAGCATCGCCAGTCTGGCGGCACAATGGTCCCAGGTCTTCGGGGAGGATCCCGCATGATACACGCCGTTCGAGGTCGGCTGCGCCTGGGAGAACCCATGCACCGCCACACCAGCTGGCGGGTCGGCGGCCCGGCCGATCGCTTCTATCTGCCCGGCACGCTGGAAGATCTGCAGGCTTTCCTGCAGCGTTTCGCCGTCGCCCCTCTCACCTGGCTCGGGCTAGGCAGCAATGTGCTGGTGCGGGACGGTGGTCTGCGTGGCACCGTCATTTGCCTGGCTAATACCATCGACAAGATTACCCTCGACGCGTCCGGCCTGATCCGTGCGGGGGCGGGGGCGGGGGCGGTCAAGATTGCCCACTTTGCCGCCAAGGCCGGGCTCGCCGGCGCCGAATTCCTCGCCGGCATCCCCGGTACCCTGGGCGGCTGTCTCAGCATGAATGCCGGCGCCCACGGTGGCGACACCTGGACTCTGGTGGAATGGGTCGAAGTCTTGCATCCCGATGGTCAACTGCAACGTCTGTCTCGCGCCGAGTTTCAGATTGGTTACCGGGAAGTCCAGGGTCAGGGCGATGCCTGCTTCGTCACCGCAGGATTACGTCTGGCCCCCGCAGACAGCGACACCGTCAGGCAGCGCCTGCGTACCTGGCAGGTACGCCGCGCCGCCACTCAGCCTTTGGAATGGCCGAGCTGCGGTTCCGTCTTCCGCAACCCGCCTGGCGATCATGCCGCCCGGCTCATTGAGGCAGCAGAACTCAAGGGCATGCGTTATGGCGATGCCGAAGTAAGTACCCAGCACGCCAATTTCATCATCAACCGCGGTGCTGCCCGCGCCGAGGAGATCGAAGCACTGGTGGCCAACGTACAACAAGAGGTCCTCAGCCGCTTTGGCATCGACCTCCAGCCGGAGATGCGCGTTATCGGGGAGGTGGCCGATGTCTGATTTGCCCCGCATAGCCGTACTTTATGGTGGTCCCTCCGGCGAACGCGCAGTTTCTCTCGACAGCGGTCGCGCCGTATTGCAGGCGTTGCAAGGATTGGGCCTGGATGCCGTCGGCATCGACATCCAACCGGCCATCATCCAGCAGCAAGTGGCAGACAGCAAGGCGCATATCGCCTTCAACGTCTGCCATGGCGCGGTAGGCGAAGACGGCCTGTTGCAGGCCTGTCTGGAGACTCTGAATATCGTTTACACCGGCAGCGGCGTCCTCGCTTCCGCCCTCGCCATGGATAAATGGCGCTGCAAGCAGCTCTGGCGGGCAGCCGGTTTACCGGTGACCGACGGCATCCTGCTGCGCCGCGGCGAGAATGCACCTGATCTCGGCGCCCTCTTGGGCTGGCCCCTGTACATCAAGCCGAACCACGGCGGTTCCAGCCTTGGCGTCAGCAAAGTTACGGGTCCGGCAGAACTGGATGCGGCCTTGCGAAGCGCCTTTGCGATTGAAGACGAGGTCCTCTGCGAGGGTGCCGTCATTGGCCACGAAGCCACCGTCGGTATCCTCGACGGCCGCGCCTTGCCGCCCATTGTCATCGAAACACCCCGCACCTTCTACGACTACACCGCGAAGTATCTCGCCGACGATACCCGCTACCTCTTGCCCTCAGGCCTCGGTGTCCCACTGGATCAGCAGTTGCAGACACTTGCGCTCAAGGCTTTTGCCGAACTGGGCGGCCGCGACTGGGGCCGCGTCGATTTCATGATCAGCAGCGACAGCCAGGCCCATCTGCTGGAAGTGAACAGTGTACCCGGCATGACCAGCCACAGCCTGGTCCCCATGGCCGCCAAAGCGATCGGCATGGATTTTCCTGAATTATGCAGCGCCATACTGTGCACCGCGCAGAGGAGAGTGAAACATGGTTAGCGTCATGCGCGATTACCGCCATGGGCAGCACCCGCAACGGCCTGCCGCCACCGTCAAGGAACCACCCAAACGCAAAGCCGAAGCGGCAGTCCCACCCAAAGTACGTCAACCTATCCCATGGCGGCTTTACGGTCGTGTGCTGGTCGGCGGCGTCGGTCTCAGCGCCCTCGCCTGGGGGAGCTGGATGGGCTGGAACTGGGTGCGCGAGCCGCAACTCATGCCCATCAGTACCCTGACCATTACCGGCACCTCCGCGAAGATTCCACTGCCCACGGTCAATGCCGCCCTCAAACCTTACGTTGCTCAGGGTTTTCTCTGGGTGAACCCTGATCAGGTACGCCACACCCTCGATGCACTACCTTGGGTCGCCGATGCCGAAGTCCGCAGAGTCTGGCCCGATCGCTTGCAAGTCGATATCAAGCCCTATGTGCCCGTGGCCCGCTGGCTGGGCGGTACCGGACAAATGGTGGATGCCCAGGGTCAGGTGTTCAGCGTCCCGCCCAGTCAGGTCTCCGGTGATCTGCCGAATCTCGAAGGACCGGCGGATAGCGGCGCCAGGCTGATTGCACAAATGGCCAGATTCAACCAGATCCTCACCCCCCTGGGCATCAAGGTGCTGGATTTGCAAGAAGATCAACGCGGCGGCTGGCGTTGCATCCTCAGCAATAAGGTGCGCCTGCTGCTGGGCAGCGAAAACATCCTTCCCGCCTTGACACGTTGGGTGGCTATTGCCCCCCAGGTCAAAGAATACCTCGTACCAGGGGCCACCATGGACCTGCGCTACACCAACGGCTTTGCGGTCGCCATGCCCACGGTGGCCACTGTCAGCAGTCCACTAACGGATCAGTGATCCGAAGGAGAAACAGGAAATGAAACGCAGCAATCCGGAACTCATCGTCGGTTTGGACATCGGCACCTCCAAGGTCGCCTGCATTGTCGCCCAGTCCCGGGGCGGCCGTGAGGCGGAAATCATCGGCGTCGGCCAACACCCCTCCCGCGGCCTCAAAAAGGGCGTGGTGGTCGATATCGAATCCACCGTTCAGGCCATCACCCGCGCCGTGCAGGAAGCGGAATTGATGGCCGGTGTGCAGATTCACGGCGCCATAGTCGGCATTGCCGGCGGCCACATCCGCGGCTATAACAGCCACGGCATCGTCGCCATCAAGAACAAGGAAGTCAGCAATGAGGATGTCGGCCGGGTCATGGACGCCGCCCGTGCCATCGTCATTCCCCAGGATCAGAACGTCATCCATATCCTGCCCCAGGAATTCATGATTGACAGCCAGGAAGGCGTCCGTGAGCCCGTCGGCATGTCCGGCGTGCGCCTGGAGGCCCGGGTGCATATCGTCACCGGT
>JAKAVW010000186.1 GCA_021827445.1 Pseudomonadota bacterium | reverse complement strand
ATTTTCCGAACCTTGGGCAACCCTTCCATTCCGCAAGCACTGCCTTACAAGACTTTACCGCACTCCCGTCTGCCTATCTGACCATTGCGCCATTGAGTAATTTTTCTGTTAGCATCGGACAGCTTCCCACACTGATTGGTTATACTGGAACACTTGATTATAACCGCATGAATATAGAGGGAGGATTTCCGTGGACTATTCAACCGTCATTTAGTCGCGGCATCCAGATCAACTATTCCTATGGACCGGTATCCGCATCGATTTCTTGGAATGACGGATATTTTTCCAATCGTTATAACGTAATATCGGGCTTGCTGACCTATACGATCAACCCGGAAAACTCAGTTTCCCTCTACGCAGATGGAAATACAGGGCATACAGGCACGGTCAATGATGTGAGCACTTTACGCTTCTCCAAGAATGGTTATGTAGATAGCTCACTGGTATATGATAATAGTAATATTTATGGTCTTTACTACACCTACAGTGGTTCGAATTTTACCATAACTCCGGAAGTGCAGTACATGTACACTCCGATCAATCGGGCTTTTGGTACGACGCAAAGTTCCAACGATATCAGTGCCATGATCCACGCAGACTATTATCTCACCAAGAACTGGTCTATCGCAGCCGGTGTCGACTATGAACACGCAAATTCAACCGGTGAGGGTACAGCGGCGACGGGCGGATATTTTGGTTACGGTGCAGGCTCCAGCGCTTTCGGAGTGATGATCACACCAACTTATGCAGATAACGGGTATTTTATTCGGGATGAACTCTCTTATGTTCACCTCACCAACTATTCCTCTGGTTTCGGCACTGGTAATAGGCCTGATCAGTTCAGAGATATTCTAGAAACCGGGTTTTGGTTCTGATCGAAGACGAGTAATATAAGTAGCTGACCCCAGAATAGCGGGGTCAGCTTTGGTTTAAGCGTTCAGCACCGGAACGCAACACCTGCATATTCATCTGCTCAGATGTTGCGTTCTGCAATAATTTAGGGGCCATGTTCCCCGCGCGCCATTTGAGGTCGATACGGCGAATTTGCCCAATGGGTCTTTTACCTGCTATCACTGGATGTCCGGTTTCAGTCTGCTGTCGACCATCAGGGCTCAACGGTGGCAGGGCAGCGGGAGTTGCCGTTTGATGGACCAGAGCGTACGATTTCCTGGGCAAAGTTATTTGGACGGATTTTTGCATACCAATTAACTCCCAAAGGGAGCTGCTGAGGCCCAGAAACGAACCTTGGTTTTATATATATAGTTTGGCTCCTCGACGTTTTGAGTGGGTAAGGCGGTATGATTGCTCCCTGGTAGGGGCAGCAAGCTGAGGGCAATGATGGACCAAGGGAATCAACTGTTCACACTGGCTTTGGGTTTGGTTCCGCCGTGGATGGTGGACGAGGTGCGGTTCGCGGCGGAAAAGCGCCTGGACCTGCATGTGAACTTCCCCAAAGGCAGTCGTTTTCCGTGCCCTATCTGCGGTCACGAGTGCCCCGTCCACGACACCCAGGAAAAGGTCTGGCGCCACCTGGACTTTTTCCAGCACGCGGCGTATCTCCATGCCCGCGTACCGCGGGTCGAGTGCCCGGAACACGGCGTGCATTTGGTGCCCGTCCCTTGGGCCCGGGAAGGCTCTGGATTCACGCTGCTCTTCGAGGCTCTGGTCATGGCCATGGTTCGGGAGATGCCCGTGTTGACGGTCGCCCGTCTGATGCGAGAGACGGACCAGCGACTCTGGCGGGTAATCGACCATTACACCGCGAAAGCCCGCGAATCCGTGGACATGTCAAAGATCCATGCCATCGGTGTCGATGAAACCAGCAGCCGGCGTGGCCACGACTACATCTCCCTATTTGTGGACCTGGAGGCTAAGCGTCTGCTCTTTGCCACCCCGGGCAAGGATGCTAAGACCTTCGAGAAGTTTGCCAAAGACCTTCAGGCCCATGGCGGTAACGCCGAGACCATTACGGAAGTCAGCATGGACCTCTCACCGGCTTTCCAAAAAGGCGCAGCAGAGCACCTGCCCAACGCCCAGATCACCTTCGATCGCTTTCACTTGATGAAGCTCATCAATGAGGCTGTGGATGCCGTGCGGAAGGGCGAAGCCCACTCCCAACCCGACCTGAAAAAGAGCCGCTGGCTGTGGCTCAAGAACCCGGGAAAGCTCTCGGCCAAACAGACCGCCAGGCTCCAGGAGCTCCTCAAGAACCAGAACCTCAAGACGGCTCAGGCCTACCAGCTCCGCCTGACCTTCCAAGAGATCTTCACGATCCAGAATCGCCACTAGGGCGCCACCCTGCTCAAGGCCTGGATGGAAAACGCCAAGACCAGCGGATTACCGCCCATGGTCAAGGTCGCCTACACCCTCATGAATCATTGGGATGGCGTGCTCCGCTGGTTCGAGAGCCACATTACCAACGGCATCCTGGAGGGATTCAACAGCCTTCTGCAGTCCGCCAAGGCGAAAGCCCGAGGCTACCGCACGCACAAAAACTTCATCAACATGGCCTACCTGATCCTCGGTAACCTGGATCTCAGGCTACCCACATGAAACGTCGAAGAACCTATAGTTTTTATGATATTGCACATCAATCAAACATTTTGTTATCCCTATAACATTTTAGTTAAAATGGGAACGTGCAAAGACCTTTAGATTTTACAGAGTAAGCAGAGTATGCTAGCACTTTACCGTCCTCTCTCCTCACATATATAACTCCTCTGCCAGGATGTATATCAACTAGGATACCAATATCGCAAAAATTTTCGTCTGTTATTGTTTCCCCGACTTTTGCTGTTGTGCCGTCCCTAAAAGTAACCAAATCATCTTTAACTGTAAAGTATAATTCATCAGACTTTTTTGAGTTAAAAAAGCTTTCTATTGTCTCTTCTATAGACGAAATTCTAGACATTAGTAATTGCGTGTCAGCAGATATTTCCTGACCTTTGGGGAGCTCTGCGACCCTTATATTGGCTAATTGTATTATTGAATTTATGTCACCATTTTCTGAAGTTTCAGTTAGCGATGCCGATATTCGTGAAATATCTTTTTGAACATTATCGATTCGCAGCGATGAATCATAATCTGTCGTTCTAAGACCTTGTATATCAAACACTCTTCCGGTTTTTTCGTCCTTTATTAACACGACCTTTTTGTTGAAAGAGTGCGCAATTCCAAGCTCATACATAACGTTTGGATTTTTGGCGCTTATATCGCAAAGTATGACTTCTGAATCAACTATCTTTTGTACTATGCCAACAGCGATATAGTCAGTTTTCACGGTATCGTCGGACCGTATTGGGGAATAACCTGCCAGACTTATCGAAGGTTTTATTAAATGCTCGTAAACCCTGCTAAAATGTCCTATATCATAACCTGTAACATCAGCTATTGGCATCAAAACAAAGCATTGTTTTTTGCATTGCCCTACAGCGCCGTCATCTTCTTGCATTTTTTATCCGTTGCTAGAAAAAATAAAAACCATCGTTTGTGCAACACCTGCGACCTCTCCCAAGAATACAGGCCTCGCGCATTGGACTAACGTATTGCAAACATAGCCCAGAGGGCAACTCAGTGCCGCAACCCAATGTCCGCTTGCAGTCTGTAGATGCCCTTTGACGCCGCTCCCACGGGGCTCGGTCGGCACTCATGCAAGCATTTCTTTGCGAATCACTCGCCGCAAGACTCTTTCGAGTGCCCCATTCTCGGCAGACATCTGCTCTCTCAATGCGGCGTTTATGGCGGTCTGATAGTTACCGCCATGTTCTTCTGCCTGCTTGCGGTACCATTCCAGGACGTCATTATCCAAACGAATCGTCACTCGGGTTTTCCCCGGTGCTACTGCTACAGCACCACGTCGGGCATGATAAAAATCATATTCCGCTTTCATTTGCTTGTACCTCCTACATATGCAGTGCGCTCCCTTGGGCTTGCCTTGCGGGCAGATATGAGCCGCACCTCATCTTCGCCATGCTCGGTGTAAACCACCACCAACACTCTGCCCAAGAAATCTCGTCCCATGGTCACCAGACGCTGCTCACCCTCGCTATCTACGTCCTCGATAGTCAGGGCGCCATCATCGAAGAACACCCCGACCGCATCGGCGAAATCCATACCGTGCTTGGGGCGATTTGCCTGCCGCTTTCTGTCGTCCCAAGTGAACCTCATGGTCCATTAATGCACAACTGTACACGTCTGTAAAGACCTTCCCAGACAGCCCCATCAAGCACTAGCTAGCGGCAAGCTTGTGGGTGATGCGCAACGTTCGCACTCCAGGCAGGAACTTGGGTCTTGAGGTGCCTACAGATGACCCTAGAGTCCCATGCAAGCGGCTGGCGCGATCTTGGCACTGTGGGATGGTCGGTGGTGCAGCGAAAGCGGGCGTTGGCCGCCCGTGAGTGAATGGTAATAGTAGCGTCACGTTATGGTGATCTGCGTGCATAAGCAGGCAGGAGAAAATAGAAACAAAATAGACTACCCAAACCAAATGCCGCCATCACAGCCCCCATCGGACAGGCGTTCCATCGGCGAATATGGCCACCAGCGCAGAACCCAGCACTCCAAAGCCATATTGCAAAGAACCGACCACTTCGGACGCAGCACCTGCGCTCTCAGGAAATAGACTCAGAGCTCTCACCATAGAGTTCGCGACAATAAATCCGTTGGCGGAAACGAAGAAAAAATGGGGAGTCACCAAACCCAACGGCCCGCCCCAGTCGGGGCGTGCATTGTAGGCCAACATCAGGCTGGCAAGATCGACGCTGTTGTACCATTACGGCAAACCCGAAGTGGAGAAGCCCCCGTTAGGGGGCTTCTCCACTAGGGCAGTGGTGGACCTCCCGGGCCTCCCGGCGGTGGACCTCCCGGACCTCCCGGCGGTGGGCCTCCCGGACCTCCCGGCGGTGGACCTCCCGGACCTCCCGGCGGTGGGCCTCCCGGACCTCCCGGCGGTGGACCCCCCGGGCCTCCCGGTGGTGGGCCTCCCGGACCTCCTGGCTGCCCAGGAGGCGGCGGGGGTGGCGCCCCTGGAGGTGGAGGTGGCGGGGGTGCCATGCCTAGTGACGTAAAATAGGCGTTGGGAGGCGGCGGTGGCGGTGCCCCTGGGGGTGGCGCTGGAGGTGGCGGTGCTCCCGGCGGAGGCGGTGGCGGCGGCGCAGGATAATACTCGTAATAAATTTGCGGGTAGTAATACCACAGCATGTACTGGTCATAGAGCGGTGGACTGTACCAGGACACATAGGGCTGTGGCGGAACCAGATAGTAGTATTGAGGATAGTTGGAAAAACCTATGGCATATCCCGGGCCACCCAAATCCAGGCTAAAATTCAGGGGATCCGCCCAGGCAGCCCCTGCGAAGCCAAGTGCCACGACTACTATAAGATGTGTTTTGCGGATCATTTTGTGTGTCTCCTACTGGAGTACTGCAGCGGCCCAGAGGCTACCCTTTGTTACCGGTGACCTTTACGGAAACTGCATAGGCGGTGATACCTCTCCATCTAGTGAAGTATAGCCCATGCCCATGTCGTTACTCCCTCCAGCCCAAATACAAGCCTAGCCAACCCCTGAACCTGAAACGGACGGGGAATATCAATGTCGCCAGACTCCAGCCCACGGCGGCGGTCCCCGTCGCGGCGGCGGGGGCGCATAGTACACCGGCGCGGGAGGACCATAGACTACGGCGGGCGGTGGCGGTGGCGGTGGGGGCGGCGCATAGTAGTAACTGGGGCTCGCGTAGTAGGGGGACGGATAATTGCTCACCTGGGCGCTCAGCCCTGGGACGCCGACGCCCAAGGAAAAATTTAGGCCACCGTCATCGGCGTCTGCCAACGATGCCGTCGCCAGAAGCAATGATCCGACGATCACAGTGACGGTAAAAAGCTTACGACCCGATTTGGCCATCTGCAGGTTCTCCCTAGAAAACGACTTGGCCACCCAAGCCCACCCCATAATCGGGACTTCCATTGCTCATCCCTTTGTCCACGAAAACCTGGAACCCCGTACCCGCTGACGTGATGTTATAATTCCAAGCCACGACCAGATCCGCCGGCCCGTTGTAGCCCGGTTGTTCGGACTGCGCGCCAGAAAACATCCCTGTCAGAATATTGCGGCTGTCCAAGACAAAACTCGAGCCAAGGTTATACGTCCAGATGTTGCG
>JAKAVW010000185.1 GCA_021827445.1 Pseudomonadota bacterium | reverse complement strand
CGATCTATCCAGACGTCGCAGCATCAGGCGTCGATCCACTTTACCATTGGTGCGAGTTCGGACATAAGGAAAGACGCGACCCAAGCGCAATATTTTCGGTCAGTAAATACCGGCAAGCACACCCGGATTGCTTCATTGACCATAATCCCCTGTTCCACGCCGCGAGAGCTAGCGCACATCGTGGCATCGCCGATCACCGTCTGCGCGTACAAAGCCTGCATGGACGACCATTGCCTGCATTGAGCCCAGGTGGCGCCCGTGTCATCGCCTCCGAAATCATTGATGCCAACTTGGTACGCAAGATCGCGGTCATCAAACTTGATCATATAGGTGACGTCTATCTATCCCTGTCTGCGCTAGGTCGATTGAGGCAAAAATTTCCCAAGGCGGACTTCACGATCTTCTGTGCATCATTTACCCGTGAAGTTTTCCAGGACGCCGGATTCGCGCACTGTGTGACACTTGATGTCTTTTCATATGGGGGAGTCGGGCACGGTGGTGTGCATGCCGAGGTCACGCTACCCGACAGCCGCTTCGATCTTGCAATCGATTTCAGGGTCGAGCGCGATGCCCGAGAAATCGTATTCTCAGTTGGCAGCTTGTTGACCGCCGCCTATGATCCCATTGCAGACTACCGGCTGCCATATGTCGGAGCAGACATTCCGCATGAACGACAGTTGCACTTGCTGGTCGAAAGAATTTCTAGCACAGAATGTGAGAATGCGCCTGCGTTACCAGTGGGGCCGTTGCGCGTGGTTCTTTGCCCAAGCGGCTCAGTGCCGTCCAAGCAGTGGCCTAGGCAAAGTTGGATCGACCTTGCTCGCCTGCTCATGCAGTGTGGTCATATGCCGATTTTTCTCGGGGCGCCCAATGATCGCGAGGATATTGAACGGCTAGCGCGTGAAACTGGCGCCGCCATGCAGTCCCCTCTTCCGCTGACGCAGTATGCTGCGTGGGTAATTGATTCCTCTGACGTCTATGTCGGCAATGACACGGGAACTACCCATGCAGTCGCTCTGCGTGGGCATCGTGTCGTCGAGATCATTGGTGGATACACCAATGTCGAGGAATGGGTCGCCCATGGTCCCAATGTTTTGGGCTTGCATCGACCTACACACTGTTCGCCGTGCTTTTCGCCTCGATGCTGTCCCAATGGTTGGTATTGTCTATTGATGTCTTCCAGCGACGTGCTTTGGGCAATCGAACAGATATGTGAAGATCAGCCAAAGGAAAAATCATGAATTCTAATGCCGATTCAGTGCTGCAATGGACCAAGCGAACACCCACTAGGTCAGGAAACCTGCATGTTTTCAAAAACGACGTCGGCGCAGCTACCCGTTCATTGTTGGAGTACGGTGAATGGGCGTGGAACGAGATCACGTTCATGCTCCAATTCGTCGAGCGCGGTGCTACCGTAATTGATGTCGGTGCCTATGTGGGCACCCACACTCTGGCATTCGCCGACCATGTAGGAACAACCGGGCACGTCTATTCAATTGAGGCTCAGCCGGCTTCTTCCAGTGTTCTGCAGCGCAATGTCATGGACAATCAGGTTGGGCAAGCCAACCTGATCCACGCAGCCGCGGCGGCCACACCCGGAATCCTCGAACTTGAGGCGATTGATACTTCTGCTGCCTCCAGCTTCGGCAGCGCAGCGATCGATATACGGGGAAATACCGTATCTGGCCAGGCGAGCGGTACGAGCATTCAAATTCGGGCCATCACCCTCGATAGACTGCAACTCGCCGGTGCGCCGACGCTGATCAAGATTGATGTCGAGGGCATGGAAAGCGCAGTGCTCAAGGGTGCAAGAGATCTGTTGTTCAAATATCGGCCCGTCATCTATGCGGAATGCAACTCCGTCGACTCGGGAGCCCAAACGCTCAAATGCCTACGGCAGTTCGGCTATGTAGTTTTTGCGCACGTCGTGGATGCCTTTAACCCATATAACTGGAAAAAACTCTCTCGCAATATATTTGGCGCAAGTCGCGAGGTCGCCCTGCTCGGTATTCCCATCGAGCGTCGAGTCGATGCTATGCGCATCACGCCTCGTCCTTTCGAGGATTTCTTTGAACTTCGGTCGCTCGACGATTTGTGCAGCGCCATGCTGCTCAAACCACAGTACCCGTCGGAAGTGATTCAGAACAGTACAGCCATGACGAGTCCGCGCTTCCCCCAATTTCTGCACCAACTAAAGTCTGCTTCGATCAATATTCCGCATACTGTTGAGACTGTCCCATTTAATCCGGCCATTGGTGTCAAAATTGAAAGTGTAGCGACCATTGAATCTTGTTACTCCGGTCCCCTGCGACAAAGCCAGACGGCCGTCATACTGCATCTTTTTTATGTCGAACTCTGGGATGAGATCGCCGATGCATTGTCTAGTCTGGGCGAAGATTTTAACCTCTACGTTTCCGTGACCGAACCTGCGGAATCGCTGGTGTCAAGAATCTCCCAGCGGTTTCCTTCGGCGCAAATTTTCGTGCGGCCTAACCGGGGCCGCGATATCGCGCCGCGACTGGCGCTGGCCAAGGCAGCAATAGCTGCCGGCCACGAGTGTCTGCTCTTTATTCACAGCAAGAAGTCCCCGCATTTGCGGCAGATGAAGCCGGAGCAGATGAAGCCGGAGCAGATTCATGTTGACTTCCTGTCCCATGGGGATGGCGATCGCTGGCGTCGCGATTTGCTGGATCAATTATTGGCGCCATCGGTGGTGGCCCACGTTCGCGAACGGTTCACCAGTGCGCAGCGGGTTGGGATGATCGGACCGGCGGGATTCTGGTTACCCTTGGAGATGGTTAAGGATGCGAATCGTCCGCGAGTCGGCCCGCTGATGGACCGGATGGGGATACTGGTTGATCCGCGACGCTACGGTTTTTTCGCGGGCAGCATGTTCTGGGCGCGTGCGCAGGCCCTTGCCCCATTACTGGCCCTGGACCTGAAGCCCGAAGACTTTGAGGAAGAGTCCGGTCAGGTCGATGGCACGCTGGCCCATGCCATCGAGAGATTATTTGCGGTGGTGACGGAGCGTGCCGGTTTTGTGGTGGAGGATACGATTGGTCATGAATGTCTCCGGCCGTTGGGACCGCTGCTGCCGTGGCTGGCCGCACAGCGCTGGTCCCCTCAAGAAAGCTTGTGGGCTCAGCAAACGCTTGCGAATGGTACCTCCTCGACGGCCATTTCTCTGCTGGTGATGGAGAACGGTCGCGAGGCTTCCGCGCAGGCCACGCACTCCAGCCTGTCGCAGCAATGGTCGCCGGTGCGAGTGGGGGCGATAGCCGCCGGGGATGATCCTATGGTCATCATGAACATTACTCTTGCGGAGATGGATACCGACTGGCTCGCCGTCCTGGACGCCGGTGACGAACTCGCCCCCGATGCCACGTTCCGCCTTGCTCAATCCATCCAGAATCATCCTGAATGGCAGATTATCTACACCGACGAAGACTCCCTCACGGCAGCAGGCGAGCACGTCAACCCCCACTGTAAACCCGATTTTAATCTCGACTACCTGCGCAGTCTGCCCTATATCGGTGGCCTGATGCTCATTAAAAAAACGCTCTTTGACGCCCTCGGTGGCTTTGATCCGCGGGCTGATGGTGCCGAGGATTATGATTTCCTCCTGCGCGCCTGGGAACGGATGGGAGATGCGGGTATCGGCCATATTCCCGAAGTGCTTTACCACCGCCACCAGGGGAGCAGTCACTGCCGCAAATCGGTGCCGGAGATTCTGGAGGCGGGGCGGCAGGCCCTGGTCCGTCACTTCGAGCGATTGCACATCTCCGCAGAGGTGCAATCCGGTCCGTTCCCGCCTTCTTTCCGGGTGCGTTATCCGCTGAATGCTACCCCGTTGGTTTCCATCCTCATCCCCACCCGTAATCAATTGGGTTTTTTACAGCGTTGCATCGAATCTCTGATCGAAAAAACCCGCTATCCGGCCTATGAAGTTCTGATTATTGATAATGATAGTGACGATGCAGAAGCCCGTACTTATCTGGATATGTTGACAGCGCAGGAAGAATGCATGGGCGGACGCTTGCGGGTGTTGCGTTTCCCTGGCGCCTTCAACTTCTCGGCCATGAATAATATGGCGGTGGATGCGGCGTATGGCGATTATATCCTGCTGCTCAATAATGACACGGCGGCTCTGCACGAGGATTGGCTGGACGAAATGGTCAGCCACGCTCTGCGCCAGGAAGTGGGCATCGTGGGGGCTAAATTATTGTACCCCGATGGCAAAATTCAGCATGCCGGGGTGATTTTGGGCATGAAAGGGCCTGCGGAACATCCCTTTATCGGCCATGTGCCAGAGGATCGTGGTTACTTTGGGCGTGCCATGCTCACGCAGAATTACTCGGCGGTGACTGGCGCTTGTTTGCTCATATCCAAGTCGCTGTATCAAGAGGTGGGCGGGCTCGACGAGCAGCAGTTCAAAGTGTCCTACAACGATATTGATCTTTGTCTGAAAGTCCGTGAGGCAGGGCATAAAATTGTCTGGACACCCTGGGCCATGTTGCTGCACGAAGGCTCCGCCAGTCAGAAAGGCGCGGTGGAGCAAAAAGCGGAGCAAGATAAACTCGCCCGTTTCGCCGCCGAAAAAAACGCCTTTTATGCGCGCTGGCTGCCGCAACTCGCCTTCGATCCGGCCTACAACCGGCATCTGAGTCTCGCCAGCACCGACTTCCTCCTGGAAGATCAGGCGGTGCTCACCTGGGACCCGGAATGGCGACCGCGCCCGCGCATCCTCGTCCATCCCGCCGACCGTGAGGGTTGCGGTGAATACCGCATCATCTCGCCCATGCGGGCGCTGCGAGCGGCCGGAAAGGTGCAGGGCTGGGAGACCATGCGTATTTTCGAGCCCGCCGAGATGGAAAGATTTTCCCCCGACAGTATCGTCCTCCAGCGGCAGATGGAATGGCCGCAAATAGAAGCGCTGGAGCGCCACAAGCGCCTCCATAAAGCCTTCCGCGTCTTCGAGATTGACGACCTTATCACGAATCTGCCCGTGAAAAGCGTGCACAAGGGACAGATTCACAAGGACATCGCCAAGCGTTTCCGCAAGGCGGCGGGCCTTTGTGATCGTCTGGTGGTGGCTACCGAACCGCTGGCGCAGGCCTACAAAGGCTTCGGCGATGAGGTGCGCGTACAGCCCAACTGCCTCGAACGGGCGGTCTGGGGTGGTCTGCTACCGCGTCGTCGTGCTGGTGCCAAGCCGCGTGTCGGCTGGGCCGGTGGGGTAGGGCATACGGGCGATCTGGAGTTGGTGGCCGACGTGGTGCGTGATCTCGCCAATGCGGTGGAGTGGGTGTTTTTCGGACTGTGTCCCGAGGTTCTGCGCCCTTATGTGCATGAATTTCATCCCGGCGTACCATTGCCGCAGTATCCCGCCAAACTGGCCAGCCTCGATCTGGATCTAGCCATCGCGCCGCTGGAAGAAAACCCCTTCAACGACGCCAAGAGCCATCTGCGGATACTGGAGTATGGCGTGCTGGGCTTTCCCGTGGTCTGCTCGGATATCACGCCTTATCAGGGAGATTTTCCGGTCTGGCGGGTGGCCAACCGATATCGCGACTGGATGAAGGCGATCCGGGAGGCCATCTCGGACCGGGCTATGCTTGCCGCCGCCGGCGACGCTCTGCGCGATCAGGTGCGGGCGCACTGGATGCTGGAAGATCGTCTCGATGACTGGTTGCGGGCGTGGTTGCCTTGAGGGGCTCAAGTTTTTATGCCGTGTGCCGTTATGAATGACATGTGGGATTCACCCGCATGAACGGCAAGGATGCCACCTGACCCCCTAAGAAAGGAGCATTACCATGGCAATTTCAGGAATTATCAATACCAATGTCTCGGCCTTGAATACGATCAATGCGTTGAACAGTACCCAAGGCAGTTTGAATACCTATCTGCAGCAACTTTCCACCGGTAAGAGCATCAACGGCCCGGCCAACAACCCCGCCGGCTACGCCATCGCCCAGCGGTTTCAGACGCAGATCAATGGCCTGAACCAGGCGGTGTCCAATGGCAATCAGGGCGTCTCCCTGGTGCAGACGGCCACCGGTGCTATTCAGAACCAGACCAGCCTCCTGCAGCAGATTCGTACCACGGCGGTGCAGGCCGCGAACGGCTCCAATACCACTCAGGATCGTGCCGCCCTGCAGAGCGTG
>JAKAVW010000184.1 GCA_021827445.1 Pseudomonadota bacterium | reverse complement strand
CCGGAATGTCCGAATATGGCCATTTCCGAAAAGAATGGCACCTTTGTGATCGATCCGGCCAAGTGTACGGAATGCATAAATTATTTCGATGAACCGCAGTGTGTGGCGGTATGTCCGGTGGATGACACCTGCATCATTGACAACAACTATCCCCGTTACGTCGCTTAGGAGTCTGTCATGGAACTCACCTTTACGCCTAAAGCGGAACGCTTTATCCAGCGGATGATCACCTTTGGCGGTGGAAATGCTTCCAGTGCTTTCCGCCTTGCGGTAAAGCCAGGCGGGTGCTCCGGCCTCTCTTACGATTTTCGTATTGTCGAGGCGGCGGAGCCCGGCGATGTGGCCATCACCAGTAATGGCATTTCGGTGTTGCTGGAACAGAAGAGTGTCCCTTTTCTCAACGGCGTCGTCGTGGACTGTGAGGAGAGTCTGATGAATACCGGGTTGGTCTTTACCAATCCCAATGCGGCGGCCAGTTGTGGTTGCGGAACTTCATTTACACCCAAGGAATAAAGCCGGATCCCGGAAACGTCGAGATTGGAGGGAGGAAAACATGGAAACCTGGATCGTTCATCATACGAATACGACTATCCATCGTTGCGCAGCGAATACGGCAGCACTTCCCTCGCATCTCGACGATCTCGACTTCCGCGGTGCGGAGATATTTACCCGCATACCCGCGAGGGAGCAGCGTCACCTCGCACAGGCTTACAGCAGTTATGCCTGCTGTGAGGAGTGCGAAGCGGCGCTGCTCCATCCCGTGAAGCATAAGGGTGCGGCATGAGCAATATCTGGGATGATGAATGGTTGAACCGCCGTTACTATGAAGGCCTCCTGCCGGAGGCGGCGGAACGCCATCTGCATCTCGCGGCGCGCTCTTATGCGGACGATGTGCGCGCCGAGGATCATCTGATGGATGCCATCGCCATCGCGCCCGAACACATGGTCGTTTACTTGGGATTGTACAAATTTTATTTCTATAAAGGTCGACTGAACGAGGCGCTGGCTACGGCTCGCATCTGTCTGCAGCGCAGCGCCGCAGACTTGGGTATTGACCCGGACTGGCGCAAGGTAAGGGAGCGGCAGGCGGAATTTGGCAGTTTTGACGCACCGCGGGCACGTTTTTATATGTTCGTGCTGAAGGCCTATGGTTATCTGCATTTGCGTCTGGGTCATCTGGCTACGGGCAGCAAAATCATGGACAAACTCATCGAACTGGACCCGACGGATAAAATACAGGCCCGGGTGCTGCTGGAAGTCCTGCAAAAAAAAGAGGAGGACGAAGATGAGTGATCCGGATGAGGCCATTGACTGGCAGGGCTGCGCCGTCTCCTGTGAGGCTTGTCCTGAGCGCAAGATCCAGGGGCTGAAGTGCGAGCCGTTGCATGCCTGTATGCATGATCGCTACGCCAAAAGGGTGGATCGTTTTTTTCGCTGGAATCCGCAGATCGCCAAGGATTATCTGCAACACGGCTACTTTGAAGTGCGGGCTTGCGCAGCGCGTTACGCGGATATTTTTCATCTGCCGGCACTCATGAACGATCCGGATGAAACCGTGCGCTGGGCAGTAGCGCAGCGGCTTCCGCAACGCTATCTGCTGCGGATGATCCACGATCCGCATCGGGAAGTGCGTATCCGGGTAGCTGCGCGGCTGGATGAACGTAACCTGTCTGCCATGATGCGCGACGCGGATTATTACGTGCGTCTGGAGGTGGTGCGTCGCCTGCCCAAAGGTCTATTGCCGCTCATGATGCATGATTCCGACGTGGAGGTTCGGCGCGTTGTGGCCAAACGTATCGGCGTGGATGTTCTGGTCAAAATGCTGCAGGACGATGATCCCGGGGTCCGTCTTGATGCCATCGAACGGGTACCGGTGTCGATCCTTTCCACACTGGTGGACGATACGGATTGGCGTATCCGCTACGAGGTGGCGGCGCGCGGGAGCCAGGAAGCGGTAATCCGCCTGTTGGCAGATGAGGATTATGAGGTACGTCGTTGCGCTGCGGAACGCGTGGGGAAAGGCGAACCGCTTTCCAGACAACGATTGCCAGGGGAGGATGAATCATGGCCGGTATGAGCAGAGACAGCGCGACCGTGGAGCTTGGCGCAGAACCCGAGTTCAATTATGGGGATAAAGTCCGTTCTCGCAAACATGTGAAAAATGATGGGACATTCACCGGCGCGGAAATTGGCGAGGTGATTGTTACAAAAGGCGATATCGGTTTTATCATCAGTATCGGCACCTACTTGCAGCAATTTTATATTTATGGCGTGGATTTTTATGAGCGTGGTCATCTGGTCGGCATGAAAGGCCGTGAACTGGATCTGATCGAAAGCAATCTGGTTCAGGAGGAGAGAATCCCATGATGGATTTACGTCTGCCGCGATTTGATTGGGGCCTAAGAGTATGGGCTTGCGATGATATTTTTAATGATGGGACTTATCCGGGGGAGGCCGAAGGGGCCTTGCTGGTAGCCAAGGATAGTCCGGGAGAAATCGTGCGGGTAGGACATCACGAAGAGAGCAACATGCCGCTCTACCTCGTGGAGTTTGCCAATGGCATGGTGGTCGGTTGCCTGGAAGAGGAAATTCTACCCGTCGAAGGGCAGAAGCCATGAACATAACGCGCAGCATTTATCTCGATAATAACGCGACAACGGCCTTGGCGCCGGCGGCATTGGATGCCATGCTGCCTTATTTATCCACAGAATATGCCAATCCTTCCAGCGCCTCCGAAGCGGGTGTAAGTGTCAAGAAAGCTTTGGGTGAGGCGCGGGTCGCAGTGGCCAAATTGTTGGGCTCCTCACCTGCGGAACTGATTTTTACCAGTGGCGCGACGGAGAGCAATCATACGGCGATCCTGGGCGCACTCTCCCTGACCAAAGGCAAACGCCATCTGATTACCAGCCAGGTGGAACATCCCTCAGTTCTTTTGATGTGTCAGCATCTGGAACGTCTCGGGATAGAGGTAAGTTACCTCCCGGTGGATGAAGAGGGACGCCTGGACCTGGAAGACCTGCGCGCTGCCTTGCGTCCGGATACCGCCCTGGTTTCGCTGATGTGGGCAAACAATGAAACGGGTGTGCTCTTTCCTGTTACTGAAGCGGCTGCCATGGCGCATGACGCGGGGGCTTTTTTCCATACGGATGCGACCCAGGCGCTCGGCAAGCTATCTGTGAATGCCGCCGCTTCCGGCGTGGATTTTTTATCCTGCTCGGCGCACAAGATTCATGGCCCCAAAGGCGTGGGGGCATTGTTCGTCCGCAAAGGTATTGCCTTACCACCCTTGTTTCATGGTCATCAGGAACGGGGACGGCGGGGCGGCACCGAGAATGTTCCCGCCATCGCCGGTTTTGCGGCCGCTGCCCGTCTGCTCACCAATATCGAACACGAGGCGCGTTACTTGCGGGAATTGCGCGATTATTTTGAACAAGGTTTGTTGGCTTTCATGCCGTGTGCGCGCATCCACGGACAGGAAGCCGAGCGTTTACCCAATACCAGCAATGTTGGGTTTATCGCTCTCGACGGTGAAGAGTTGCTCTATCGCCTGGAACAGGAGGGCATTACGGCTGCGGCCGGTGCGGCCTGTGCTGCTGGCGGGCAGGAACCTTCCCATGTGCTCACGGCTATGGGCTTTTCTAAAACGGCAGTGCTGTCCTCACTGCGTTTCTCCTTTGGACGCATGAACCGGTCGGAGGATGTGGAGCGGCTGCTCCGCGTATTACCAGGTATCCTGCTGGGCATGATGGACATGCCGCCGATGACGGCCGACGCCCCGATTTCTTGTGCACACTAAAATAAGGAATACCCCATGAAGGTGATGATTCGTAAAAATGCCGCTGGTGAGCTGACGGCGTATGTGCCCAAGAAGGACCTTGAAGAACCCATTACCGAGTGTCAGAAGCCGGAGCTGTGGGGCGGAACGGTGACGCTGGCTAACGGCTGGCGCCTGGAACTACCGGAGATGCCCGGTGATACCCTCCTGCCTATTACCGTAGAAGCGCGTCGCCTGGAGGGCTGAGAGGATGGAACTCACTGACGAAGATCTCGCGGTGCTTTTTGATCTGGGCCGGAATGCCTGCCGGTCCGGTGAAGGCATCCTGCCTGTTTTGCGTACCCGCTTCCCCGGGCTGCCCATTACCCAATGTCCCGCCGGCGATGTCAGCGACGAGCCTTTCCGTGCCGGCGAATATTTTGACTTGCATCTGCTCGATACTCGCGACCACTGCTGGAAGGTCACGTCCGATTTCCTGGCGGCAACGGGCCTGCTGCTCGCCATGCACCGGAGTACGACATGACTGCGCTCGAAATCCCCCTCTCGGACCCGGACATCAGCACCGGCGAACTGGAGGCCGTAGAGGCGGTATTGCGTTCCACCCGCATCAGCGCCGGGGAACAAGTGGAGGCTTTCGAGGCGGCGTTTGCTGCCTATCATGGGCGGCGCTACGCCGTCGCCGTCGCCAGCCCGACTCTGGCTCTGATGCTCTGTCTGCGCGCCTACGAACTTAGGGCGGGCGATGAAGTCATCCTCTCGCCCTATAGCTGGTGGCAGATTGGGCATGCCCTGGCGTGGTATGGGGTGCAGCCGGTGTTCGCGGATATCGACTACTACTCCGGCACGATCTCCCCCAAAGGGAGTGAGACCCTGATCACGGAGAAAACCCGGGCGATTCTCGCCGGCAATACCAAGGGGCATCCCGCATTCTGGCAGGAACTGCGCACGATGGCCAATGAAAATAATCTGATTTTGTTGGAGGATTCGACGGAGGCCATCGGCTCCCGTTATCAGGACAAACTGGTCGGCAGCTTTGGAGACAGCGCTATTTTTGCCTTTGCCCAGCCCTCTGCCCTGGTCTGTGGCGAAGGTGCCATGATCGTCACGGACGATACCGAAACCGTCAGCCGTTTGCGCCAATATCGCGCGCGGGGCATCAGTGAGCGGGGCTCGGTGGTGGCGCCTACCCGTCCACCCCTGCAGGCAGAAATGAGCGATATTCAGGCCGCCATAGGGCTGGTCCAGCTTGCCCGTCTGGACGGTATTCTGCAACGCCGACAACAAGTGGAAGCGCTCTACTTCGAGCGCATGAAGTCCTTTGAAGGGATCAAGGATCCCTACCATGGACCGGATGCCACCGCGGTGCACTGGTTTGTGTACGAAGTACATCTCGGTACCCGGTTCAGCCGCAGCAGTCGGGATGCCATCGTCACCGATCTCCGCGCCCAGGGTGTCGAGGCGGCCTCTTACTGCCTGCCCATGCATACCCAATCCTATTATCGTGAGCGCGGCGGCGGTCACTGTCCGACCGCCGTGCGGGTGTCCGACCGCACTTTGATCCTGCCTTTTCACCCGCGTCTGGGAGAAGAGGAAATCGCCTTTATCATCGAAACCTTGAAGGATGCATCCGTCAATGTGGGTGCCGGTGCCGCTATTTATTAGTGTGTTGTTTTTATGTTCATTTTAATAGAGGAGAAGATTGAATGCCCATTATCACCATCAAACCCAGTGGTAAAACCGTCGAGATGCCCGTGGGGGCTAGTCTTGCCGCCGCGGTGATCGCCGCCGGTGAACCTATGGTCCTGAAGTGCGAAGGCAAAGGCGAGGAAGGGCGGAAGAGCCTGTCGAAAATCCAGCGTCTCGAAAATGAGCGCTTGGATAGCATTGTTGGTGTTGGCAGCAAATCCCGTCTGGCCTGTCAGGCCATGATTGGTGAAGAAGACGTCGTCATTGAACTTTTGGGATTTTCTTCGGGCTTATAAGGAGAATGTGATGGAACAGTCTCTCGTCATCATTCATGCACGTTTTGCCAACGATGGCAGTGTGCGTGAAATTGGCGAGTGTCCCAGCGGGACCAGTCCACAGGACTGGTTCAATGCGCTGAGCAGACACTCTGCCAATGGTTATGAATCTCTCTCCGGGGGAAGAGGCATTTTTCGCCTCGAACCAGCGGTCATCGAACAGATCAAGGCGGCGGTTCTTTCCCTCGCTACATAAGGAAGCATGACTATGGACAAGGATCTTTTGGAAATCTTCAGCGGCCTTGCGGAAGGGCGCATCATTCCGTATCTCGGTCCAGGCCTGCTGCCGGAGGCTGGAGCCACCCTGCCCAGCGGGTTGCTGGCATTGGCGGAAGTGCTCAGCAGCCAGGTGACGGTGCCTCACAAGGTCCGACGCAACCT
>JAKAVW010000183.1 GCA_021827445.1 Pseudomonadota bacterium | reverse complement strand
CCGCTCCTCATCGCGGGACTGCCTACGGGCTCTCCCGCTGGCCAGGCCGCCAATGGCGGCTATATCGGCCTGATTCGTGGCCTTCCTGCCCCTCTCTGCCTGCTTCTCTGGCGCATGGGTGCGCTGGATGAGGACTTGCAGTCCATCCGGGGTGATGTGCGTGTAGGTCCACTTGCTGATGCTCTTGGCCGTGGCCTTGACCTCAGAGAACGGTAAGGGGGCATGGAAACGCTCGTTAAGGGCCTCTAAACGCTCTAGGACGGCTACGAACCACCGGGGTAGACCATTAGGCGCCCAATAGTCTCTAATCGCACCGTAGGCCCATACACGGCCATCGTCGAACAGGGTCACATTGCGGCCCAAGCCGTGAACCTCTCCCGTTGCCCGGTATTCCTTGGCGTTGGCCGCGCTCAAATCCAGATAGTCGGCCAACTCGCCCAGCGAGAAGCCTTGGCCGTGAATTTCCCACGTTTGCCAGCGGTTATGCAGGGGGTTTTTTGTGACGAGCCCCGCATAGCCGGGATCGGCTCCAAGGGCGGTGCTCATGGCGTTTTGAATGGCGGCGGCATAGCGCAACGGTTTCAGCTTGGCCGCGCTGGTCTTGCAGACGCCCGCATCCAGCATATACACCAAGTGGCCGCGCCCACTGGTCCGGTTGATCGTCGCAAAGTTCGGCTCCGGCATCCCGGCATCTTCCCAGACTGGAGCCAGTCTGTGCGGGTCCACCACCCGACGGTCCACGTCATAGACCATCGCCCAGACCATGCCGGGGCCATTGGGCTGGAGATAAACGCGCTGTAGGGCTGTGGCCTTGGGGCGTATCTGGAGGCCAGCACCCAGATCGTCCGTACAGTAGGGACGGTTCGGGATGTGCTCAATAAAATGGGAAAGGGCGTCAGATGCTTTCATCAAAGCCCCCGATCTCACGCATGCTGTGCATGGGGACCGGACAGGCTTTGATTAGATAGTCATTCGTGACTATACTGTGCTTGTCCTGCCGGACTGTGTGAGTGCCCCGCGAACCTTCATCTGCCAAGATATTCAGGTTCCGGGGCATTACCATTTCAAACATTAGGTAATGCCTTTGTTGTCGTTATTCCTGATGCAAGACTAAGCCTTCAAGCCGTTGCTCGGCAAGGCTACTTCCAAAACTGCCACCATCGACGTTTCGCTGTCACGCTTTGATCGGTCAAAACTGCCTGCGCTCGCTCTAGTTGCTGACGTAGCCACAGCTCCCTAGCATTCGCCTTTTCTAGAATTTCTTTCTCGCGGGCCTTAGACTCTTCAAGCTCTTGTCTTAGAATAGAAATAACCTCATCTTTTGCATTGCTTTCATGATGTGACACTATGTTTGTGCCCGTTTTTTCAATTGTCTCTACATGTCTCTTTTCGTCACCGTCAGGAGACACCTTGAGATCGCCAAACACCCTTAACAACTCTGACGTGTCAACCACAGGGCGACCATTGAAGTCCTTGTCAATACTCAGCTTACCAGTATTTATGTACGCCCTATATAAATGTTGCCTAGCGATACCGGCCAACTTTGCGGCCTCAGTTACTGTCACTTTTGCCATGTCACCATCCTGAACATTATGTAACACATAGGCGTGATACCCTGTCTCATACCTAATAATAGCACGCTTTGCTTTTTTGTGATATGCTATGCGATATGCTTAGAATAGTCCTTGATACGTCCGTCTTAACCAGCGCTATGCGCAGCAGCTTGGGGGCTAGCTATGCGGTGTTACAGAAGATCCAGCATGGACAGATAGATGTTCTGGCCACCCCCGCCTTGTTCTTGGAGTATGAGGCAGTACTTACAAGAGACGAGCAACTAGCCGTTTCTGGCTTGACCATTAATGACATAAGTCGGTTTCTAGACGCCTTTGCAGGTTTTTGTAGCCCGGTAGAAATTCATTTTTCCTGGCGTCCACAGCTCAACGATTCAAGCGACGAAATGGTTTTGGAGGCTGCCGTAAACGGTCATGCTGACGCTTTAATCACTTTCAACACGGCGCATTTCGCGGTAGCTGCGCCGCGCTTCAATCTTCCTCTATGGCTACCCAAACAACTTTTGATGGAGGCCCGCCAATGAACAAGGCCGCTTATGCCCTTAAACTGCCACAGTCGCTTAAGACGGCTGCGCAGCGTCTTGCACGCGAGGATGGCGTATCGCTCAATCTGTGGATCACAGTAGCGCTGGCTGAAAAGATCGGCGCTGTGGAAACCGCTGCCGACTTCTTCAGGCTGAGAGCCAGCAAAGCAAATCCTGCCGATTTCCAGGCAATCCTGGACAAGGTAGGGAAGAATCCGCCGCTCCCAGGCGACGAGATGCCGGGTGGGTAATGGATTCCTGTTGTAGTTTACCGCATCATCTAACGGTATTGGCGTAACAGAATTTTCACAGGACGATCATTTTGTCTCAAATCACCCCTCAACCGGCAGGCCATGAGCCCAGCAAAAACTGGCCATCCGTCCCGGCCAGGCTGGCTGCCACGAGACAGAATGATACCTTAGGTCTTGTCCTTGATTACTAGAATCTGCCCAACACCAACATGCTCTGGGCCAACAGTAATATGAATGTCCCGGCCAAGGCTGGTCAGGCATCTCAACATTCTGCCTTCACTCTCTACATCAACCTGTCCACCTAGCATCCGGCATAGCCTACTCCGGGAAACAGCTAATTCTCGTGCTGCCCGTGTCTGGGTCCAGTTTTTTTGTGTTATAATTTCACTGATGCATGCCACTAGCTGCATTTTGAGCGACATGAATACATCATCCTCGTCCATCCTCATTTTACAGCCCCATCACTATGACTATTATTGAGGACATCACATTCTCTGCTTACAAGAGCTGTTTCCGCATTGCGATGTACCGTCATTAGCATTGACAACATATATTGTATTAGCGTTGACATTATAAACCATCCCGCTCAAAACTGCGGGATGGTTTATTGTAAGAAACCATTAGCTAACTATATTGGTTGAAACAACTTTAGAACTTATAACCGATCTGGAGCCCGTAAGAATTCTCAGACATCGTTGTACTCGGAGAAACTGCGGGATCTCCTGGAGCAAGGAACGCTGTGCCGGGCTGCCCCGTATCTGTAACAGCGAAAGAATGCATGTAAGCTTCTGTAAGGCTCCACCCCATGCCGATTTTTTGCGTGGCACCAGCGGTAATTGCATTAGTCATAATTGCCGGCAAAATAAGATCGTTGGCAATTTGGCTGTTTCCTATTGGATCTGACCCATGCGTGTAACCAGCGCGCACTTGCAGCCAATTGTTAACTGTATATTGCGTGCCAATGTTGGCAACAAACTCATTACTCCAGTGCATAGGCAAGTCAAATTGAGACGTTCCATTCCATGGACCATATATATTGAATGTATTCATGGTATTATGCCAGTTTATCCATTGACCTTCCACACTGATCAACCACGGTTTAATAGGTCTTATAGCAAGCCCTAAAGCGACCTGCTGCGGATAGTTTAGGTGCGCACTATACTGCCCTTGAGTACCTCCTGGACCGATTGCTTGAGTCCCAGCCTGCCAAGTGACAGGTGTGAAAATCATTGGGGTCTTGTAGGATGCTCCCAACGTCACCATGCTATTCACCTTGTATAAAACACCCAAGGTTGCTCCGACGCCATACGACCAGTTTGGCGTAGATAGATTTAGTCCTTCAAATGCCGTGGCTGTCTGTGGTCCATAACCAGCAGGTATCCCTGTTGGAAAACCCGGCATCGACACTCCTTCCTGAAATGAAACTTGCTCTGCTCCAATATTAAGCGTAGCACCAACGGCAAGACGATGATTCACCTTCCACGCGACAGTAGGCGACATTTGCATGAAGTTGACGCTGCTAAAATCTTGAGAATAACTACCATTAGGATAACCTAATGAGCTAGGCATATTCTGCAAGTAATTAACACCCATGCCAGATGTGCCATATACACCACCGCCGAACACCCAATTCTTGGCAAAAGCTGGGGCTACCCATCCGATCGCGGGAACACCGTATATGTTACTATGACTGCCAATCTCCCCGGCTCCAAAATTAGCCTTTCTCACCGGATTGAAGATTTCGGCAGAAAACGCAGCCTGTGGAGCTAAAAAGGCCATGCCTGCCGGATTGCTCAAAGCTGCCGAAAGTGGATCATCTGGTGCCGCTACAACAGCACCGGCCATACCCATGGCATATTGACCAATTCCATCCAGTTGATAGCCATCTGTTGCAAACGCTCCGCCAGCAAAACCCAAAGCCAACGCCGCCGAAATTGATGTTGCTAAGACCACTGATTTTCTTTTCATGTTGTCCGCCCTCCTAATGGATATTGCCAGTAACGTCGTATTGTTGTAAAAAAAAAACAACAATGCAAGCGGATGATAAGTTTATTTATGTGATGCCGCCAGTTAGTTGTTTTATATTAGAGAATTAGAAATAACCAACGTTTTCTGAACGCTTGGTTTCTGGACACTTTCGGGGCCGTTTCCGGCCCTGATTCTGTCCAACAACCCGTCCAGTTTTCAGCGTCCGGTAAACCCCACTATTTCCGGCCTAGGTCTTTGTACACCGCGTCATCGTTACGTTTTCCAATCAGCAGCACACGCACCATATCCTCCGGTAAGTCATAAACGATGCGGTACTCTCCAATGTCCACCCGACGATAGGTGTACCCCTTCAGCGGACGGGCGTCATGCGGCTCCGGATCCCGAAGCAAGTCCAGCATCGAGGCCGCTACTTGCTTGAACTGTTTGGGCGGCAACCCATCCAAAAACTTCAATACATCCCGCGTCAGTTCAAGGCGTCGCATCCAGTTTCCCTTGCAGGTGCTGCATGGCCTCCTCATGACCCACCAAGCCACTCTCCAGCGCCGCTTGCGCCCGCTCTCCCCACCAGGCGTCTTCTAGGTCCTGGAGGCGCTGATACTCGGCATAGGATAAAACCACTGCCGCAGGCTTGCCGTGCCTCTCCAAAACAACGGGCGCACTGCCGAGATTGCCGAGATAATCGCCAATCCTGCTGCGAAAGTCGGATATGCTCGTATGGTTCATAGCCTTGCCCCCATAAAAAGTACAATAAGTACATAATGTACACCAAAACCACGCCAGGCAAAAGCCATGGTTCCTGCTGTGGCTTTTGCCTGGCGCCCTCTCCCAAAGGGCCGTTTTTGAGAGGCTCTCACCGCCCGTCACAGTGACACACTGAATCAACCCATTACCGTTCTCAGAATCCGCTCTTGAAATGTGTTTCTTGATTCAGCCCTGAATGAACGGGCTTTGAGATTGTCACTGTGACACCTCATTACCCATCTCTTACCTGGGCATCCCCAAATGGATCAGAATCGCCGTCTCCACGGCGGTCATGTCGGCCTTGCTCAAGCTCCCCATAGGATTTTTCAGGCGGCTTTTTTGTCTGCGGCCATGATCTGATCGGCCATCGCTTTGCCCGGCTTGCCGGAAAGCGTGACCAACGCCTCCCCTGGATATTGGCGGCCGGTATTGCTGGTCAGCGGCACCACGACCACCCGCGCCAGATTCCGGTTGGCCGCGTCATTACTGACGATGACAGCAGGGCGCGTCTTGCGGATCTCGCTGCCTACGGACGGGTCAACCTCCACCCACCGGACTTCACCGCGTTTCATCGGCCATGTCCGCCAGCAGGGCATGGCACCAGGCCTGTGCTTCAGCCTCACGCTCCTGATCCGCAGCCATCGCCTTATAGCCGTCATCCAGTGACGTATCGAGCACATGCGGCCTGAGCAAGTCCTCGATGAACTGACTCATGTGCCGTCTGCCGACCGTCCGGTAAAGCCCGTCGTACACGGTCTCATCCAGGGAGATGGTCATTTTCTTGTGCATGGCACCTTCTTATATACGTAATACATAATACCGTGATAGCACGCCTGGTCGCCTGCCTGCCTTAGATTTTTCAAGGGGACAAAAAATATCAAATTATATTCACCAGAATGATATAAATCCATATGTCGCAAATAAACAATGAGTTATGCTGTCACCCAGAGCCATTCCCTGTCTGTCCTAACCAGTTGGAGTGTGCACATATCCGCACCTCATGGAAGCTAGCCGCGATTTCCACCGTGCCTTGTTCAAGGCGCCCATCGGGCTTTCAGTCGGCTTTTATCCGCTGTCGTGATCTGGGTTGGCCATTGTTTTTCTGCAGG
>JAKAVW010000182.1 GCA_021827445.1 Pseudomonadota bacterium | reverse complement strand
CTACTCAACAGTCCGTTGATAACCGGTGCCTATCGCTTTGAGGTGACGCCCGGCAAGAGCACGCATATTCGCGTCCATGCGGTGCTGTATCCGCGCAAAAAGATTCGTCAACTGGAAATCGCACCGCTATCCAGCATGTTCTGGCATGGTCGTGGGCGCGGTATTCGCGCCGGTGACTGGCATCCACAACAGCATGATTCCAGTGACCTCATCATGGCCAATGGCGATGGCGAGTGGATTACCCGACCATTGAATAACCCGCTGTATACGCAAGTCACGCGGTATACCCTAGATCATCCGCAGGGCTTTGGTTTATTCCAGCAGGATCGGCGATTCGCCAATTATGAGGGAATCAACACGCAATATCAGAAGCGTCCGAGTGTCTGGATTCAACCCTTGAACGATTGGGGAAAGGGGCAGGTAGAGTTGGTGGAATTGCCTACCAATAACCGCAATCTTGACAATATCGTGACGTTTTGGGTGCCCCGACATTCCCCACAACCGGGACAGGCATTTTCCGTTCGGTATCGGCTCAATTTTTTCCGCGACGCCGCCGATCTGCCGCCGGGGGGTCACCCTGTCGCGACTTATCTCGGGACCGTACCACACGGCGGTGGTAGTCGCCGTATTGTGGTAAATTTCGCGGGTGGTGGTTTGGGCCGACTCCCGGCGAACACCCCCGTGCAAGCACATATTTCCGTGGGGCCTGGTACCCGTTTAATCCATTCCGCGGTACGCTTCGACCCGGCCAATCATCAGTGGCAGTGGCAAGCTCAGATCCTGCCGCCAGCGCATCATCCGACCAATGTTCGCGCCTTTCTGGAATCGCGTGGACATACCCTCAGCGACACTTGGACCTATCTGCTGCAGCGCAGCAAGAAGTCTTAGGAATCTGGCAGTAATAACCTGAGCAATGATGCTGGCGCGCTGGTTTTTTGCAAGCCATCGGGGCCTATTGCCCGAAATATACCCCGGTCCCAGTTCGTCAACTGTTGCGTTTCGTAGCTGTGATTGGGCTGGAAATGATCCTCGTGGGCATGTGCAAATGCCGGGGCAGTCAAGCCGCCCATCAGGATAATGCCCCATACGACGGCGGCCCTGGCAAGCCTTTTACCGCGCGCAGAGGTACGGCGTGTTGAAAATGCGAAAGCAGCCTTGAGGCTGTTGCCTGTCTTTGAAGCGACGTGTTGCTGACTGAAAAAGTGCCGTAACACCTCTTGCGGAGAACGCAGAAACGGTTTAGAGGCCATTGATGAACGGCGAATCACTGGAGCTTGCTGACGGCGCAACCATGCCGCAGGATGCTCGGCGTGACGCGTGGCGGGCAACGAGAGCGTCAACCTCGCATGAAGTTCATCACCATCCGCGAGGGACCCGAGCGCGGTCTGTAATGCACTGAATGCCTTATCACTGCCTGAACCGCTTGGCACCTGTGTAACCTCCTGTTCCACCCAATGCCGCTGTGCGGGTGTCAATGCCAGGTGGTCCAGGTAATGCTGCGTCAGGGGGGGGGCTGTGACGTGCGGGATTTCACCATGAGCTAGTGGTGCTCCGGAAACGTTAAAGGCATCAGCATCTTTAAACACGATAAAACTCCATGATCTGGCAGTTTTCTTAAACCATATATGTATTACACTGCAGATATCGTGCCACAGCCGCTATCGGTTGTTTTTTAGCGGTGCCAGTTCATAGTTGATAACCCTGAACCATATTTTCGTCGCTGTAAGGCAACACAGCGAAAGTGATCCGTGGCGGCACGTGAAATGACGACCATCAATAGCATAGGATTAAAAGCTATTATTTATTGGTCGGTTGGAGAGGAGGTGCGGCATCCGGTTCCTCCGTCGCTCAATAACGACATACGCCATTTAATGGAAATGGGGTGTTCAGCTATTTACGGGAAGGCTATCATTGCGCAATGCAAGGAAACCGTCGGTACCAGGTGCACGCCTGTTCTGGTGGATCAGGGGCGGGCAGACCCCTTTCTGGAAAAGGAACTCAAAACTGAATGGCTGGAGGCATTGAAAGATGACCGGCTGACGCTGCGTTGGCATGCGGGTTACGATCACAGTTATTTTTTCATCGCCAGTTTTATCGGAGAGCATTTGGCGTTTCATGCGCGAGTGCTGCGGGGATAAGAGCGCAATGATCCTGACATTTCCCCCAGCACCCAGAGTATCCGCCCGGTACACGCCCTCAAGCCCGTATCCATCTCCGCCAGACCCCTGGGCGGCTCGAACACGTAGAAATCCGGTTAACCGGCATCTCATACCCCACGATGCCCGCCTTGCTATCCTTGGTTATGTCTTTCCGTCTGTCGTGAACCTGTAACCGGAGACTCATGCGTTCACCAGAATCCAATCGAGGCCGGGTGCTGAGAAGTTCCTGAAATCACCATCCAGAGTAGCCAGACGTAACCCTCCGGCCAGTCCATGAAACCTGCTTTTTCGATGGAAACTAAGTGGCCTTTTCAAAGCGCAGCGCTGCCGAATTCAGACAATAGCGCAGCCCCGTCGGTGCCGGGCCATTGGGAAACACATGCCCCAGATGGCTATCACAGCGGGCACAGCGGATTTCCGTACGGACCATACCGTGACTGGCATCGCGAATCTCGCGGACGTGATCAGGCGCATAAGGCTCCCAGAAACTCGGCCAGCCCGTCCCCGACTCAAACTTGGCTGCCGAGCGAAACAGCGGCAAACCGCATAACGCGCAAACAAAAGTCCCATCACCTGTTTCATGCAGCAGTCCGCCGCAGAAGGGTGGCTCCGTGCCATGCTCAAAGAGCACGTGACGCACTTCGGCGGGCAGATCCTGCGCCATTTCCGCACGTTTCCCGGCGTCAATCGGGGTCAAATCAAAACCAGCGGATGAACGGATCATCACCATAATCTCCTTCAATTTTTACGCAACAACTGCGGAAAACACGCATGCATTTTTTCCACTTTCGGCAGCGCCACCGCACAAATATAGGGCTGATCTGGATGCTGGCGGGCATAATTCTGATGCATGTCTTCGGCGGGATAAAAATGTGTCAGGGGTGCGATTTCAGTGGCGATGGGTGCGGCAAAAACACCTACCTGATTCAATTGCGCCACATAATCCCGCGCCAGCGCCGCCTGCGCATCGTTCAGGGTAAATATCGCGGAGCGATACTGTGTCCCCACATCATTCCCCTGCCGGTTGTGCTGCGTCGGATCGTGGGCCACCGCAAAAAAGACCTGCAACAAACGGCCAAAAGACAGCAGCGCCGGATCATAGTGAATCTCCACCGCCTCGGCGTGGCCCGTTGCACCACCGCACACAGTCCGGTAATTTGCTGTCTCCGCCGCACCGCCCGTATAACCGGACATCACCCGCGTCACCCCGGCAAGGTCCAGATACACCGCCTCCACACACCAGAAGCAGCCCCCCGCCAGTACCGCCACACCCGGCATATCGGCGGCGGGATCCTCCCGGCTGGGAGCAGGAATCGTTAAAGCCATAACATGCACTCCTTGAGCGCCCAATCGTCCCTTGGCCGGAGCGGGCATTATCCTGAGCATAGCGACAAACTTTCACCAAACCAAACTCCGCAGGCGATGTGCCAGACTCCGGCGCATTTGCTAGTATTTACGCTCTGGCGGGATTCGTTTCGCAAAAGTTGGGGAGAGTGACCATGGAGACCGAAGATCAGGGCAACAAAACAAAGGGGCGCATTGGATTCAGAAAAGCCACAGGACTGAGTTTAGCGGTGCTGCTTTTCGGCCCGCTACTGCTCGCCGGATGCGCCACCAGCCCGAGTCCCAAACCTGATGAGCATCTGACCCAACCCCGGAAAGCCCCTGTCGAGCCTATTGCTCCGGCGGCCATGAAGGCACCGGGCTTCATGATAGGCCATGCCGGCCCGCTGATTGTGGTGTTTATGGATCCCAACTGCATCTACTGCCATCTGCTCTGGGACGCGTTACAAAAACCCGTCGCCGACGGTCAGTTGCGGGCAAAAATAATTCCGGTTGGCTTTCTGAAAAACTCCAGTGTCGCCAAGGCCGCCACGATTCTCGCCGCCAACGACCGGGCAGCCGCCTGGGCGAATAACGAGAAGGGATTTAACGACAACACCGAAGAGGGTGGCACCCGGCCCCTGGCGCGCACTCCTCCAAAGGACATAGCGGCCATCAACACCAACACCGCATTGCTGCAGACCAGCGGCGAAGAAGCGACACCAACCCTGCTTTTCTGTCAGAAGCATTCGTCTGACACCAACGCAACAGGGGATGAAACCGGCCCGCGGATGACCGTGGAACATGGCATCGCCATGCATGCACTGCCCGCGCTGATCGACTCGCTCGATGGCAATGTGAGCGCGGCGGGCTGCACCCCTTAATCTCCGCAAGCTGGGCGCATTTCGATAGCGGTCGGCTTCCCCCACGGGCGGCCCTTGGTTATATTCCACTTATGCACCGTTCCACACATGATGATCTGGTCATCCTCGGCGGCACCTTCGACCCCATCCATTACGGGCACCTGCGCGCCGTGGAAGAAGTGCGGCAGGCCCTCGGCGTCGCACAGGTGATGCTGATCCCGGCCGGGCACCCGCCCCACCGCCAAAGCCCCTGGGCCGATGCCCGCCATCGTCTGGTCATGACCCGCATCGCCGTCGCCCACCATCCGCACTTCACGGTCAGCTCCTGGGAAGTGGAGCGGGAAGGGCCGTCCTACAGTGTCGACACCCTCACTGCCCTGCGCCAGCAACGCCCGGATGCGTTACTCGCCATGGTCATCGGCATGGACGCCTTTCTGCGCTTCGACACCTGGCACCACTGGCAACACATTCTGGACCTCACCCACCTCATCGTTACCGGGCGCCCCGGCTGGCCCGCCGCCGAATTGCCGGAGGCCTTGCGACAGGCCCTCTATCAGCGCCGTTGTGAAGATGTCGGCACCCTGCGCCAGACGCCAGCCGGGCGTATTTTGTTCCACACGGTCACCGCGCTGGAGATCTCCGCCACCAGCATCCGCAGCCTGCTCGCCAGTCATCACAGTCCGCGTTTTCTGTTACCGGACGAAGTATTGGATTATATTGACGCCGAAGGGCTCTACCATAGCCCATAACCCGACCACAAAGGATCATCACACTTGGCGACAGCAGAAACCCTCCGCGACCTGGCCATCTCCGTTCTCGATGAACACAAAGCGCTCGACATCAAGAGCATTGATGTCCGCAAACAAACCGACATCACCGACTATCTCATCATCGCCTCCGGCAACTCCGACCGCCACCTGCGGGCGCTGGCCGACGCCGTGATGGCACGCATGCGTGAAGAAGGCGTAAAACCCATAGGCAAGGAAGGGCTCGCTGTCGGCGACTGGGCGCTAGTGGATCTCGGTGACGTCGTCGTCCATGTGATGCGCCCGGAAGTGCGCGATTTTTATCAGTTGGAGCGGCTCTGGGGAGAGCTCCCGCAGATGCGTGGTCAAAGCGAGGGACGCTGATCCGCGATGCGCCTCCGGGTGCTAGCCATCGGCAGTAAAATGCCGGCATGGGTAGAGGCGGGTGTCGCCGAATACACCGCACGGATGCCGCCGCAATTGCGCGTCGAGTGGCGCGCACTGCCGCTGGCGCGACGCGGGCGCAGTGGCGATCCGGTACGCTGGCGGCGCGAAGAAGGCGAGCGGATTCTGGCAGCCACCCCCGGCGACGCCGAGCGGGTGGCGCTGGAAGTGGGCGGCAAGCCTCTGGACAGTGAGGCCTTAGCGCAGCGCATCGACACCTGGTTCGCTGGCGGGCGCGATGTGGCGCTGTGGATAGGCGGCCCCGACGGCCTTGATCCGGCCCTGCAACCGGACTGGCGCTGGTCCTTATCACCCCTGACCCTCGCGCACCCGGTGGTGCGCGTCGTGCTGGCTGAACAATTGTACCGCGCCTGGAGCATTCAGGCCGGATTACCTTATCATCGTGGCGGAGAGGAGTGACGCTGACGTGAACACGCTATGGAACCGAAGTCTCTATCCCCGCCTGGGGATAGCACTGGCCCTAAGTCTGGGCCTCAGCGCCTGCGCGCAGATGGTGCAGGTCAGCCCGCAACAGAACGTCTCCGACGCCATTGCCGTACAGGCGGGCCGGGAACACATCCTCGCTCTCTCGCCCGCAGTCAATACGCGGCAACTGGCACAGGTAGAGAAGGCACTGCACGCCGCACGGGAAGCGGCGGCGCGCGACGATT
>JAKAVW010000181.1 GCA_021827445.1 Pseudomonadota bacterium | reverse complement strand
ATGTATGCATAGGCAGATGATCGAAAAGCTGTGCCATAACCAATTTTCCAGAATACATGGGCGCTCCGAAATTGAAAATGGGCCATTTTGCGCCATTTTGAAGTCGGTGACACCTACCCGAGCAAATATCGACTTGTTTTTTCAGTCGGTTACTATGAGGTCTGGGTCAAATCTCCGGACAGTAGTGATACCCGATATTAAAGTTGTAGACTGGCTGGCCGACAAGTCATCGGCAGAGCGTTTATTGCATGAAGCAATCCTTAAGAGAGCCATGCAAGGCTCTTAACGGATAAAAAATTACCTCAACAATAAAGTTTCACTCTGAAGGAGCAAGCGCAGCGGACGTATGGGTTGATTATTGTTGGCCGGAGTGGCATTCGGTGTTCTGGGTGCGGTCAACCCTTCCTGAGGGGGTGTGACCATCCAACGTGCTCCCAAGGGTGTCAGGCAGAAATACCCGCCCACTGGCTCCTTCACGTGCCCTTGCTCACGTGCTGCGAACTGCTGTACCTTTCCAAGTGGCCTGGGCGATCCGTAAGCCCGATCGTCTGGACTAGACTGATTGCGGTCATTGGGCCGCCCATCGGAGGCCTGTTCAACAGGCAGCCTAGTACCGATCGCGTAATCAGTGGACTGGGTGACTGAATTGCACTACGATTTCCTCGTCACGGCATGCCAGCAGGAGAGTCACCATGGCAACGATGTGACAGGTTGGGCAACCGGCAAATGCCGGAATGAGCAGCCTCAAGCCTTTTATCTTAAAATGTCACCTAATGGGTAAGTGACGAGCCATGCAAAATCAAGGCATCCGCCCCTGCTAAGTTTACACCCACCAGACAAATGTGGTCTATAATATCCATTAACAGATCCGGGCAAGAGAGGGATGAGACCATGCCTTTTTTAAGATGCTACCGACCTTCGTACCCTGGATAGCTTTTCTGATCATCGCTAATGGCTCAATGTTCAGACTTAAAATGGGCATCATCGTTGCGATTATCTTAACAGTAATCATGATCATTACTAAGCTGCATCGGGGAGTAATTAAATGGGTCGGTGTCCTATTCTTCTCATACGCTTTTGTAGCCGTTGTGCTCAGAGATAACATGTGGGCTGTTAAATACATGGGGGTTTTGGCTAACGGTGCCTTGGCGGTTGGTACGTGGGCAGGCATAGTATTGAAAAAACCATTCACCCTGGAATACGCTCGTGAGCATACTGATCCATCCTTATGGAGTTCCCCTTCATTTCTACGTACAAGCTATCTACTCTCCATGATATGGGCCGTGATTTTCAGTATCAATACTGGTCTGGCTTGGCAGAAAAGCGTACACCCAACACTGTATAGTTGGGTGTACGAGGCAATCTCCTACACCCTGCTTGTTGCGGCTATGTTTGTGAGCACTTGGTATCCGAAATACGTTAGGCAAAAGCGAGAATCTGCCAGTTCCGGTCAAATTTGATGGACGCAGTAGGAATAAAATTCGCAGTTGCCATCCCGCTTTCGGAGTCCGGAACAGCCTATTGGTGAATGAAGAATGACGTGCGCTTAATGCCAATTTACAGCCGTGCCGGCTTGCCACAGGAGCGATTAACTGATGCTTGATTTGTATTCAAATATATTTATAGTTATCTGTTATGAGCAAAGCATACAGCATGGGTGAGTTCGCAAAACGTATCGGTCGGTCGGCCCAGACGGTTCGACGGTGGGAGCGTGAAGGCAAATTGGTCGCCAAGCGTCTTCCATCTGGACATCGTTACTTCGACGAATCGGATGTGCGGCGCATGCTGGGCGGAGCACCTGAAAACCGAGCCACAATCGTCTATTGCCGCGTGAGCAGTGCCGGGCAAAAAGACGATCTGGCCTCGCAGGTGGACGCAATGGAAACCTATTGCCGTGGTGCTGGTATTGCCGTGGACGAATGGGTTCAGGAGATTGGCGGCGGCATGAACTTCAAGCGCAAGCGTTTTCTCGGCATCCTGGACCGTATGCAACGCGGCGAAATTGGAAAACTACTGGTGGCGCACAAAGATCGACTGGTGCGATTCGGGTACGATCTCATTGTGCATCTGGCTACTGAAAATGGCTGTGAAATCGTGGTTGTTAACCAAAATTCCTTGTCTCCGCAACAGGAGATGGTTGAAGACTTGCTCTCCATTGTTCATACCTTCAGTTGCCGATTATATGGGATGCGTAACTACAAGAAACAATTGCGGGAAGACTATCCAGAATACAAGGTGGCAGAACCCAAGGAACTTTTGCAATGATTACCGTTACCCGCACATTACAGGCTGATGTTCCTGACGCTTTGCGGACGATCTGCAAGGCCATGGGGTATGTGCGGGCGGACATCTGGCGGCGGTATGGCGCTCTGGGAACCGTAGGCAAATCTGCTAACGATATCCGTAAGGAAATCTCGGCGGCCAGTTTGTACTCCGGACTTCCTGTGGACGGTACCATTCGCAATGAAACCACCAAGGACATTGTAAACGACGTTCTACTGTACAAGGCGGCTGCGATGCAAAAAGTGCGCAAAGCCATTGCCGCTCGCACTGGGGATGAGGCTGAACGCAAACGACTTTTTACGTTGCTGCGTAACGACCAATGGCTCACCGACAATTTTTTGCACCGCCAGATGCGCAAGCATTTCCGGCATGGGAAGTCGTCCGTTGCCAATCAGTTCGTGGTCCGGTCAGACAAATACGCTACGGAAACCGTGGATGGCTATCTGGTGATCGTCCTTCATATCGCGGGAAGGTACGGCGCTCCAGTCCGATTGACCACCACGTCCAGCGGCAAGAACGTCACTCTGTCGGGCAGCAACCTTCGGGTGGTGGTCAAGAATGGATTTACGGAGATCCACTATGCCGCCACCAAAGGCGATGGGCGGCCTTGTGGTGATCAAATGATGGGCATCGACAAAGGTTATACGGAAGCCTTCACGGATTCTGATGGTGTTGCGCATGGGGAAGCCTTCGGTGCGGTGCTGACGGAATATAGTGATCAGACATCAGCGACGGGTAAAGCGCGATCCCCATCACCAAAGGGAAATATCCCGATTTCCTCGACCCGGCTGTGGAGGTCTTTAATCCACTCTGGAGCGCGCGGATCTTCTACGGACTGGATGACCGTCCGCCCGCATTCCAGTGCCTCCCAGCAAGGATCTCCCGCAGTCTTCGGTAGTTGCAGAGCCGGCAAGGGAAGACCAGCCATACACTCCAGGGTTAATACGTCTCCCATGGCACCGCTCACCACATAACCAGCCAGGCGTACACTGGCGCTCTTGCGCGGCAGGGCTTCGCAGATCTGCTGGAGCAACGCCTCTGGGCGTGGGGACTCCGCCCCTTCGGGAACGGCAAGCACACCCAGCAAGACGTCGAAGAGGGCCAACCGATCGGCATCGGTCTCGCGGGATGCACGGGCATAGCCATCGAGTTGGACCATGAGGTCGCCAATCAGCAGGCGGAACAGGGCGTCCCGCAGTGCATTCCGATCGGCTTCCGGAACTTGGTTCTGGAGCACCTTCTGCCAATGGCGCCAGTAGAGGATATAGGCGCCGGCGACCCAGGAGGGCTCGATGCCCAGACGGTGGTGCAGGGCTCCGAGTTTGCGCATGGACTCCCGCCAGGATTTGTTCAGGTGACTGGCCAGAAGACTGCTGATGTGTTCCGCCTGTTTCTGGATCAGGGCGTCCAGACGCGCGCGGGAAAAATCCCGGAAGACGGCGGCGGTGATCGGGTGTGAGAGCAGATAGTCGTAGAAATCGTGTGCGAGTGCCCCTGTTTCCGCCTCGAGGAGAACCCGGTAGCGTTCGATGAATTGAAAGTCCGAATCATGCAGGCCGAGAAAATTAGGGAGTGTGCTAGTGGTTTCCATGCTTTAGGTGATTCCTGTCTTGCCAATGATAAGGTGTGGACGTTGTATCCAGAGTTGACGTCAACAGCAAACACGTCGGGCACTCCGGATCCAGCTTGGCCCCTCTTTCGCTGTGCATGATTTCCATTGCTCTGGCGTGTGCCGTGGCACCGCTATTATGGCGTGCATTGATATTGCACTATAACTATCTGCTATGGATATTATCCCGGCTGCTGCTTGAGCATCACCAATGCCTCAATTAAAGGTAATGACATGCCGGTAGCCTTGGACACGCGATTAAGCCGGTCCTGTTCATAAGAGCGATCAATCAAAAACTGGCAGGCATCCAACAAGCGACCGAGCGCTCGAGAGCATCGCGGACAAGTGTCTGGCTGATTCAGCTTGGCTGCAGATTCTATCTGGTCAAAAAGCAGAACGCGCAGAATACTGAATCCAGAGGCGAGAAAGAGCGGTGGAACCTGATTTGTAACGTGCGCTTTGCCGATTTTTATCTGGCGAACAAAAAAAGACTCATCATAAACCCCGGACAGAATATCTTCAATCCAGGTGTGATGAACCTTTTTTAAATGCTCAATTTTTCCATCGAGAAAAGCGGCAGTAGTCGGGTCTGCCAGGAGTCGCTCATAAAAGGTGTCCGTTATTTCGGCTACTTTTGGTCTTAGCCATTCCCCCGCTACACGCAATCGCTCCAAACGTAACTCATCCAGCCCGACCAGTTTTCTGAATGCATCAAAATCGCGCATAATGACTTCGTCATTCATTGACAATCCTCTATTATTAAACTAACGGCCAATTACCTAGCACGCTCAGCATTTCTCTGGCCATCGCCGTAATATTCGCTTTTGGTGGCAGGTTCTTGGCCAAAGTAAATAATGCATTTTTACCGATAGCCAGTAGTTAGCCATAATGCACCATTACAGCAGCCCAGCAGCTGCTTTGGCGGCGCGGCTGGCATCGAGAAACACCAGGCCCAGTTTGGCCTCCTTACGAACAATCACACTGAGGACCGCTTCTGGTCCGGCGTGAATCAGTAGAATGTAGCCGTTGTCACCCTTGATCATGACCTGTTCCAGATCGCCGCGCGCCAGTTCGGTGGCGGTCCGCTCACCCAGAGACAGCATGGCGGCGGCCATGGCACCCACACGAGCCTCATCCATGGTGGAGGAGAGTGCAGAGCCGATCGTCAGACCATCGGTCGAAATGATGGCAGAGGCTTCTATGTCGGCGGAACCGCCGTTGAGATCAAAAAGTACCGATTGAATCAATTCTTCGCGCATAATGTACTCACTCACTTGTACGTCGGTCGGTCAGATCAGCCGTTGGGGGTAGTTAAAATGTTGCGCTCATCACGGGGCATCACGAAGAAGCCCAAAACATCGTTATCTAGTGGAATGATATTGATTTCTCCTTGTATCAAGGTTATCTGGATTTGTGACAAAGCCCCTAACTGATTCATTTGTCCAACTTTTCCGGCTACGGAAGCAAGCAGAGAAGGCAGAGTTCCGACCATGTCCTCATCGCCCATGATGTCCGCGTGTAACATCAAGCCGTCAGTGCTGAGCAGACCTTTTACTTTGGCGTCGGCGGATAATACGGATAGCGTGTTCATATGAGTTTGAAAATCATTTGAAAACATGTATTGTCCCCCAGAGAAAGCCCGTGACCAGAAAACCCAACAGGGCTGACCGCCTGCGCTAAAGTTGTGCGCCCCGTGTAGCATTTTGACCGTAGTTAGTCACAAATGTGACATTTTTCACATCGAAACGCACAAGTGTGTCATTTTTATGGATGGGCCACCTTTCACAAGCAATAACCATACCGGCAATACGTTTTAAATGGATCGATGAAATCCATCGCACAAGGCTTGGCGTGCTCAGCCGCGATCCTTCCGGATATCTCCCGGTTACAAAGCCCCCTAACAGAAAAAGGTGGAGTTTTTCTGTTAGTCGCTATCTAGCCTTTGCTTGATGTCACTTATTCGCCGCCAATGAATGACCGCAATCAGTCTGATACCGCCAAATCCGGCAGCGGTGAGAGAATGTTCTCCTACCAGACTTACAAGGGAGATTGTGTCATGCAAGCCAAAGACCGTTCAACCTCTCCGCCCTCCGCGCCCTGGAACAAGGGCAAGATCGTCGGCCAAAAACGCCCCTTCAAGCTGCAAGAGGTCTGGGCCATCTGGATTCGTCTGCAGTTGGCGTCCAGAACCCGTGACCTTGCGCTTTTCGACCTTGCCATCGACAGCAAGCTGCGTGGCTGTGATCTGGTGGCCCTGCGTGTCAGCGACGTTGCTCACGGACAAAGCCTTTTATACCGAGCGATAGTCCTGCAGCGTAAGACGTAGCGCCCCC
>JAKAVW010000180.1 GCA_021827445.1 Pseudomonadota bacterium | reverse complement strand
TATCGAGATGAAGTATTACTGCTCTCCCTGATATCAAGAACATAGTAAACTATTCCCAGGCACAATATAGAAATTCCATAGCCAACGATGATGGCGGCGTGCAGAGGTTTGGCGTCTAGCAGAATGTACTCTCTCGAAATGCCCAATATCGCAATGAGGACAACAGTTTTCACGCGGACTATTTGCCCGCGGTGTTGAATGGAATGGAAAATCGTATGGTTAAATTCCAGGGCCATCAATAAACTCATGATGGATCCAAAGACGACTGGAAACTGGTCTTCCTGCACTACAGCGCCTGGCGTGTTGATTAGATGCGCGACGCTGGAAATCAGGTTCCAAAGAGCAGCCATGATGAGAATCGAAAGCAATAGCGAAATCACTAATGAGACGATCTGCTCGAAACGTTCGTAAATCGTAAGAACCGTCCAGTTTGTGCGGAGTCTTTCAAGAAACCATCTGTTCCTCATCGCGTGATCTCCAGTCTCTATTTCGCATTATTTATTCTTTCTTTTTTGAAATACGTAAATATTCATCACCTGAAATGCTATTAATAACAGAAAGACAGTGGATGTTGTCGTGTAGCACATCGGTCATGACATGCCAGAAATGAAGAAATCAACACCTGTCATGACGGATGTCCATAGAATTATGCTTTTTATATGATTTATATACATATGAATCAGATCCTTGCACAGCGCCATTGTTTATCTGGATGATTTTCTTGCCATTGCCTGACCGCTGCTTGTGGAATCTGCTCTGTCAAGCAGCGGTGAATGGGCACCATGGAGACACCAACAAATGGATAATCACATCCCGAACAATCTCCACTTCGACTATCGTGTGGGCAGCGTAATCACGACGAAAATACTCCCATGGTGATTGCGAATACGCATGGAAATGGGTGTATTCGCAGGGAGAGATTTCACCAGTTGAGCCAATTGTTCAGGGCTGGTTACCCGCAGTTGGTTGATGGACAAAATCGCCATTCCACTCCGTAGGCCAATAAAAGATGCTGGCCCCGGATAGACGGACTGAATCAATACGCCGTGATCCACCCCGAGTTTCTGCTGCTCCTTTGGTCCCAAGGTGCCAACGCGTACCCCTAGACGACGAATGTCGATGCTCTGTTGATCGGCAGCCACCAGCATCTTTTGCGGCATCTCGCCGACCTGAACCTGCAATGTCCTGGGCTTCCCGTGATCGAGGATGCCGATGGGCACAATCCTGCCTGGTGGTGTGTCACCTACTAATGGAGGGAGCGTGCTAACGTTGTAAATAGGACGGTGATCATAAGCCACGATCACTTCCCCGGACTTAATGCCCGCTTTTGCCGCAGGACTCGAGGGCATAACCTGCGCGATCAATGCGCCTACTGGTTCCGGAAGGTGCATCGCCTGCGCCATTTGTGGCGTCATTGACTGAATTTCGACACCCAGCCAACCAAATTTTACTTTCTGATGGCGCTCGAATGCATGAACGGCACGCATCGCGGTATCAATCGGGATGCTGAAGGATAACCCCATGTAGCCGCCATCGTTAGTATAAATCTGATCATTGATCCCGACGACCTGTCCACGCATGTTGAAAAGCGGACCGCCAGAATTTCCAGGATTGATGGGCACATCGCTTTGAATGAATGGTATGTACTGATTATCATGAGGTAGTGATCTATTCATGGCGCTGACCACGCCTTGGGTTACGGTGTTATAGAGTCCAAACGGCATACCAATAGCCAGCAGCCACTGACCGACCTGAAGGTTCTTTGAGTTCCCCAGTTGTACGATAGGCAGATCGTGGGCATGAATCTTCAGCAACGCGGTATCATAATGGACGGATAATCCGACCACTTTGGCTCGATACGCGTGATGATTATTCAGGGTCACCATAATATGGTGCATGCCTCTCACGACATGTCCCGCCGTGACGATGTAACCGTTGTGAGAGATGATGAATCCAGACCCGAGAGCCTTGGTCACCTCCTTTTCCGGGGGCGTGTAATTTGGTAGCCCATGAAAGAAACCAAAAAACGGCGAGTCTTTCGGAAATGGATTAAAAAACCCCTGATGTTCATGAACTATTTTTGTGTCAGAATCGCTGATTCTAACGATTGCGTTGCCATATTTTTTTACGATTGGGCTAAAGTCCGGTATCTTGACCAATCTTGGCCTTGTTTCTGCCTCACTTGGTGAGGGCAGAGGCGTAATGGTATGACCTGATTCCCCAAAAACCCATCCCGTTGCTCCCAGTCCGAAACCCAACGCAACGGCAACAGCAAGGGATACTATATAGCGTGGTCTTTTCCATTGGATTTTTCTCATGACGCACCTCTATCGTATGCTTCTTAACACTTAACTCTCTATCAAGGGAGCTATCCACGGCCTGTTTCCGCTTCCCGGTGGTGGTTAGTCTTTGTCGTCCACAAATCCGATATGTCTGGTGAAGGTTTGTAAATTCGGCAGCCCGGGACGAGATAATCCGGATTGATATGCTGCATCCTGGCCTGCTCTGATGTCTTACATGCGTATATATCACCGGCCACCTGCGTCAAATGGTTTGACAACTGGGCGAATGCCGGAACAGAGAAGGACAACGGCAGGATGATGGCAGGTAACACCATTTTTTGGGTGTTCATTTGAAGTCCTCCAGACAATTGGCAGGGTTGTACCTGTGCCGTTTCTGCTAAATCGGATCAGACACCGATCATCTGGATCAGTTCCACTATGAAGTTATCAATTTCCAATATGTTATCACCCGTTCCAGGCGATATCATGGAGGAAGTGAGACCTCATGAAAATACACGAGGCCTCACCCCTATCGCTCAGGAAATCGCAATCTTTTTGCGTTTGGCAGATTCTGTTTTAGGCAGAGTCAACTCTAAAACACCATCTTTGTATATGGCCTTGGTTTGATCGCCATTCACATCTGCAGGGAGCTGCACGGTGCGAGAAAACTCTCCATATCGACGCTCTCGGTAGATATAATTCCCTTCTTCCCGAGAGCTATCTTCTTCCTTGACGCCACTGATATAGACCTGGTTACCGTGTACCTGGACATCCAGCTTATCCTTATCTACGCCGGCAATCTCCGCCTTCAATACAAAAGCGTCATCGTGATCAAGGACATCAATATGCGCGATTTGGGGTTGCGTGGCCTGTCGGGTAATGAAAGGAGAAAATACTCCAGGCCACACTGTTTCTATTAAGTTTTCCAAAGGTTCTACCTGACGAACACTCTTGACCACCGGACGTGAAACTTCATTTGCCATTTTACACCTCCTTCCCGGGCATCAATAGGACGCCAGCCAAGCGACTGTACGCCTGGACTCTGGCATGCAACGTTATGGGTACGAGTTCAGATGATTTCAAGGGGGGCTTTAGGCCTTTTGGAGGAAACTGAACCGCCCCGGGTTTCAAATAGCCTTCTGCCTGGGGCAGTGACTTGAGCTTGTCATAGGGCGTCATCATGTTTTCGTAGCGGTAGAGCTTGCGTTGTTTGCCTTTGGTATCGGTGCGGGTTTCCGGGAAGAAGCAGAGGCGGTGGAAGTTGATATAGGGGTTGAGGTGTTGCTGGTTGAAGGTGTTGATCAGCGCCGCCCAGCGTTATGGAATATGGCTGTAACCGAATAGCTTTCTCACCACGGCGCCGTTTTTGCTTTCGGCCCGGGCGTTGTCATTGGAATGACGTGAGCGGGACTTGGTGAACTCGATGCGCAGTTTCTCCAGCAGCTCGGCGACCCGTTTGTTGATGTATTCCGAGCCGTTGTCGGAGTGGAAGCTGAGCACGGTAAAAGGGAAGCTGTCCAACAGCTGTTCCAGGGCCGGAATGAGGTGCTGCTCGCTGATTTTCTCGACGCTCACGACGATCTCAAACTGTGTCTGTTCATCCACCGCGTTGATGTGATACACGCCTTTCTGTTTGTCCAAGTCGCCTTGATGAACCGTATCGATGCGGATATAGCCGGGTCGACCGTTGGGCTGGGGTTGGCGCCGCTCGCCGAGCGTTGACGGCTTGGGTCGGGTCTTTGCAAAGTGGCGCCGCTGGCGAGTGTAGATGGTGGATTTTCTCAGGTTATAGAGGTGGTTCACGGAGATCGAGGCCAGCCGCTCATACTCGGCCTGACCGAAGACCGCGCAGGCGCGCTCACACAGCTTCTTGATGGCCTGACCGCAGGACGTGTCGTGGCGCTCATCCATCGCCGCCAGCAGGCGGATATCTTTGGCGGTGTACTGGTGCTGGAAACCAGCCACGGTGCGCTGGCGGCGCTGTAACCGACCGTGTTGGCGATACTGGGCAATCAGCCGGGTGATCTGCTGACGGAAGTAACCACTGATTTTCATCAGATAGCGGATCACCATCCCTCCATCATGAACGGAGCCCGATTCCGTTGCAGCTCACTCCAGACTCATTTCATGTTGGAAACACGATCCACCCTTCAGACTCATTTCATATTGGACAAGGCCCATTGTTGACGGAAACAGTAACTCTAACTAAGATCTATGCCGACCGGTCGGTATGTAACGGATACAAGTGAAGGAGGTCATCATGCAAGTAGGTTTCATTGGATTGGGGCAGATGGGTTCGGGAATGGCGGCCAGACTGCTAACTTCCGGAGAGAATATCAAGGTGTTCAACCGCACTCCCGAAAAAATGCAGGCTCTTGCGGACCAAGGTGCACAAGCCGCCAGCAATCTTCAGGACTTTGCAGATGCCGATGTGGTATTCACCATGCTCGCCGATGATCCTGCCGTGACATCCCTGGTTCTGGAAGAAAACGGCCTGATAACGCAGTTGCGGCCGGGGGCCGTGCATGTGTCCTGCAGTACCATCAGTGTTGCCCTTTCAGCGCAACTGGCCGCAGCCCATGCCAAAGCCGGACAGGAGTATCTGGCCGCGCCGGTTTTCGGAAGACCCGATGCTGCGGCTGCTGGCAAGCTGTTCCTGGTCTTGGCGGGAAAACCGGAACTCATTACCCGTCTGCAAACACTTTTTGACGTGATAGGTCAACGCAGCTTTGTGGTGGCAGAGGCACCGGAAAAGGCCAATCTGGTCAAACTCAGTGGTAATTTTTTGATTGCTTCGGTCATTGAATCGCTGGGTGAGGCCATGGCGCTGGTGGAAAAAGGGGGGGTAGACCGCCATGCCTATCTGGATCTGCTGACCTCTAGCCTGTTCAATGTGCCCCTCTACAAAAACTATGGTGCACTGCTTGCCGACCGGAAATTTACGCCTCCAGGCTTTGCCGCGCCCTTGGGCCAGAAAGATATGCGTCTGGTTCTGGCAGCAGCGGAAAATCTGGATGTCCCTCTGCCTCTTGCAAGCCTCTTGCGTGATCGCTTTATTCGCCTTGCTGCTGAGGGCGGTGCCACCCGTGACTGGTCTGCCGTAGGCGCATTGGCCGCGCAGGATGCCGGTCTTCTGCCCTGAAAGTCGGTGATACTTCACAAGGAGAAACCATGTCTGAGCTGAAATTCCATCCATATCGTCAACCAGCGGGAGGCTGGGGGGCGCTTCGCGCTTCCATGCAGAGCCTGCGCCAGCAAGGCATTCTCTCGGCAGGAACTGCCCTGCTGCTGAAGTCCAATCAGGCCGAAGGTTTTGATTGCCCGGGCTGCGCCTGGCCCGACCCCGATGCCCACTCCACCTTTGAATTTTGTGAAAACGGGGTGAAGGCCGTTGCTGCCGAAGCCACCAGCAAACGCGTAACGGCCGATTTTTTTGCCCGGCATTCCGTGCGCTGGCTTGCCCAGCAAAGTGATTATGATCTGGAAGAATTCGGCCGCCTGACGGAACCGATGATGTATGATGCAGCCAGCGACCATTATCAACCCGTTTCCTGGGAGCAGGCATTTGCCCAAATAGCCCGTCACCTGCACGCGCTCGAATCCCCCAACCAGGCTATTTTTTATACGTCCGGCAGAACTTCTAACGAAGCAGCTTTTCTCTATCAGCTTTTTGTCCGTGAGTTTGGTACCAACAACATGCCGGACTGCTCCAACATGTGTCACGAACCTACCAGTCTCGGAATGCCTGAATCTATTGGTATTGGCAAAGGTACTGTCACCCTGGAAGACTTTGACCATGCCGACACACTGCTCCTCTTTGGTCATAATCCCGGTACCAATCATCCGCGTATGCTGGGCACCTTGCGGGATGCGGCCAAACGTGGCTGCCGGATTCTGGTTTTCAACCCGCTTCGGGAACGCGGCCTGCAGCGGTTTGTGAACCCTCAGGATCCCGGCGAGATGCTCACCAATCATGGGACCGAAATCGCCACCCATTATTATCAGCCC
>JAKAVW010000179.1 GCA_021827445.1 Pseudomonadota bacterium | reverse complement strand
CGGAAACGGGCCTGCGCCTGCAGGACCTCTATCTACCGGACGCAAATCGCAAGCCCATGCGGATCGACACGGCTTTCCGGGAGTCGGATTTCATCCGGGCCTTTTACAACACGTCGGATGCGCTGAACTTCATGAACTGGGTCGATGCGCAAAAAGAACAGCGGGCGGCGCTGGATCGCGGGGAACCGCTGACGCTAGGCCAGTTGCGCTATGTGCCGGCCGGAATTCCCGGCGAGTATCGGGCCACCGACGCCGAAACCGGGCAGCCCATTGACCGGCAGATCATCGACCAGTCCACGCTCCACGATCTGCTGCACGATGGCGTGGTGCGGGATGATCTGGCGGATCAATGGCGGTCGTGCCCCGATTTGCTGACGCCGATCCTGCAGACCATCGTGACTCACCGGCAAAAGGGCATGTATGACTACGCATCGGTGGCCGACGAGATCAGCCGGTATGTGCCCGCCGGGATCACGGCCTCTCCGCAGACGACGCCCGTGCAACCCGTGTCGCCCATCCCGCAAAATCCGCCCGAGTCACCCGTCCAGGCATCCGCGCAACCGACACCCGCCGCCGGAAACTTTGCTCCTTCGGCTGCCGAACAGCAGGCACAGGAACCCGCAGAGAATCACCAGGACATGGACTACAAGGATGAATCTACGGCAGGCGCGGCTGCGGATAAACAGAATGTGGTAGTGGAAACCAAAACCACCCCGGTCGAGCAGGAGAAAACGCAGGAAGCGCAGCAGGACGGTCGGGAAGGGCAGCAAAAGGGTCGGGAAGGGCAGCAAAAAGATCGGACATCGCAGCAGGAAGATCAGGCGAAGAACGACGGCAAGAACCAGAAGGGACAGGGGCAGGGGCAATCCTCGGATAAACCCCAACAGGATGCGCCGAAGACCGGCGGTTTCAGCCTGTTCAGCCGGGCGCCTCAGCACCATCATCACTATAACGAGGAAAAACCGGCCGCACCCGTCGCGCCGGAGGAATTTTCTTCGGGTACAAGCCCTTCGCAGGGCGCAGCCCCTTCGCAGGCTGCAAGCCCTTCGCCGGGTGCAACCCCGCCGGGTGCAACCCCGCCGCAGGTATCCAAACGGGACACGATGGGAGTAATGGACATGCTGAATCAGGCTCCGGTCAGCCCCGAGGAAATCAACGTGATGAACAACCGGGTGAAAAAGGAGGGGCTGACGCCGGAGATCCAGAAAGGGATCGAGAATCTCAGCGCGCGGGGACAGAGGGATGTGAAGGAAGGAAAACTCACGCCCGAGCAGATCCAGAAAAACACCCATGCCATGAACCAGTTGGCCGACACGGTGAATCGTCAGCCGGATTCCCCGCAAAAGGATTCGGTCATGGAGCACATCCGGAAGCTGGTGGAGATGCTGGTGGAAGCCATCAAGCGGATTTTCAGCAGGGGCCGCGCTTCCGCCGGCCCGTCCATGTAAGGGAGATTTTGGATATGAGTCAATGGCCGCAGATATGCACGCAATGGTGGAAAACGCATCAGGCCCAGGCGGGTGAAGACATGCAGGATATGGGTCTCATCCTGTACGGGGACATCCTGAATTCCCGGCTGGATGCGCTGCTGGACCTGATCATGCAGGAGATACCCATGCCGCCCGCCATCCTGGAAGGCATGGGTCCTGTCGAACCGGACCCGGCCACCATGCGGAAAATCCAGGCGCTTCAGGAGTCGGTGGAATGGCATCGCCTGCTGGTTCGCTTGCCGTTGTCCATCAGTCTGCCCCTGATTTCCCTGGCGATGCCCAATCGGTGGGATGTGAAAAGGCAATTGCAGGAGGACGAGAACCGGGCCATCAACTGGCTGATCTCCAATCAGATGATGCTGGCGATGTATTTCCGCAAGCCACCATCCGCCAGCCTGCCGGGAATGGGATTCTGAAGAAAGCGAGAAGGTAATGACATCTACGCAAGGTTTTTTGGCAACTGTGGTGCAGTACGCTTATGAGTGGCGATACTATCTTGTAATTACAGAATTTTTGCTGGTTGTTGCAGCAGATATTCCGTATGTTGGGGGTAATCGTAGCCCAAATAGTTTGCTCAATATCTTGCCAAAACAAATTAAATGGATGATCCAATTATTTATTCTGCTAAGTGTTCCAATAGCAGCCTATTTCGGTTTAATGGCGCCGCCCGTTTTTTCTTTATTGTTGCAGGTTATTTTAGTGGTCTTTTTCTTATTCATGGTGATCTTTTAGGTGAGTGCGATGTTTTTGCTCTTCACCATTTCTTTGAAATGGCATTTTGACGTATCGAAAATTACATACGAATGTTTTGGTCCTCCATACAATACCGTTGCATGATGAAAACCGTCATACAGTCCATTCTCAATCTGTGGCATTTTTTTACAAAAATTTTTTAAGTGGGTGTATGAATCAGATTTCTTTATAATATATAAGACCGCTGGGTGTTGCAATATTCCTAAATCATTCATGGTAGAGTTTTGAACGAAAGATAAAAGTGAGTACAAAAATAATACTGTTAATGGTACTAAATATTGCAAAAATGGAGAAATTCTAAGTATGGTTTTGGCCTTTGCTTGGGTCAAAATAAAATTAATGATAAGGAGAAAGAAGAATGAGGCACTTCCAAAAATGCGATTATCAAATATTTTGTAAAATAAAAAGCCAATTAAAGCAGCGAAAAACACTGTAAATATAACGAAGCCACTGACGTTTTTTATTCCTAATACTCCGCGCAAATAGATAACGGGAAAAATAATATAAAAAGACAGAATGAGTATCGTGGCGCTTGTGACAACAAATACTTCAACGGAAATGAGTGTATAGTTATACAGGTTGATAACGTTTAATCCATACTTGTGAAAAAATAACATTACCATCGCTTGTCCAGCAATAAGAGAAAGCATGGAAAATCTTTTGAGGTGTTTCCATATGATATCCAGAATTGCATCTTGTTCTTGTAATACGCTGAAAAGTGTTTCCTGCTTAAATGATAGCAATGTTGGAGCATGAAATGTTTTTGGTCTGGGTTTTTGTTTCCAAAACTTCTTAAGCCATTCCATCATGACAACAATACTCTCAGGGCAGACACCTCTTATGATTAGATTACTGCAAAGCGCGCGTTGGCAAAAGTCCACGTGCAAGCGCCTGAATCAACCGAGTCTCCCTTGTACTCAATGATCCATCGGCTCCACAGCCTCTTGCGATGCCTACGGCACCATATGGGTAGGCTCTCATCGTAGGTTGGTGTGAGCAACTGTAATCGCGAGATGGGTTGATGGAGAGCCAGACATGAATCGACGAAAGATGAGGTGGATCCCCGGAATGGCCCAGGTCCTGATGGTCGGTACAATCGGTATGGGTTAGGCCTGAGTGATGCAGAGCGGGGGTAGCACCACAAGCCGGGGGGGGGGCGACCGCGACGGCTACCAGTAATCTCCCTGGCTCAGACGATGATGGCACCAAGCGTTTGCGGTTCTAAAAATCTGCGGCACCAAGGGAGGGAAGGATTCTTGAAGGGGGTTACGAGATGAAAAAGCAGTATGGCATCATCGGCGCGTTGCTGGTCATGGGATGGCTGGGGACGGGCGCAGCCTGGGCGGGGGGAACGGGGGGTACGACGGCGGGGACAACAGGTACGGCGGTTACCGGCTGCACCAGTTCCTGCCCATCCACCTGCGCGGCGCAAAATTATTTCGGCAATCTGGCGCAGGAAAGTTTGGCCCTGGGGCAACCGCCGAATCCACAAACCAGCTTTACGCAGGGATGTCTCAGCGGTTTGAGCGGTTTCAATCTCAACACGGATTTCAGTTTCAGCGGTCTCGATAGCATCTTCCAGAACCTCATGAATCAGATCATGAATCAGGCGTGCTCAACGCTGACCAGCACGATGAACAACGAAATCAGCCAGGGCAACAACATCCTGAATTTCGCCTTGAGTCCCGCGCAACTGGAACAGAATGCGCTGAACAGCGTCAGCGGTACGGTACTGAACGCGGAACAGGGCGCGCTGAATACGGCAACCAGTCCGGTTAGCAATTCGGTGGGTAACTATGCTTCGGATGCGGGCACTGTCCAGAACACCGTCAGCAACGCGACGGGCAATGCGCTATCCGGAAATTGGGTCAACAATATGTACTAGGAGATATTTATGTTTTTCAAAAATGCACGGCTGCGCGCCATCGAATCCGTGATGAAATTCACGGGCGGCGGTATTTTCAAGCGCATCGACGAAAACCGGGAACTGCTGGAACTTTTGCAACGCGAATCGCCTGAATTTCTGCAAAAACATCCTTGGGTGAACCTCTGGATAGAGGCGCAGGACGAATTTTTCACGGAACTGGCGAAGGCTGCACAAATGCAAGCTCCACAAGAGCACGAACCGAGACCGTATGGGGACAACACGCCGGTGGCTGCATGGCGCATGAACCGGAAGCAGGCATGAGCGATTTTTTGCAGGACAACCCGCTGGCAATTCATCACGCATCCAACCCGGAAGGGCGGGATTTCGTGGTCGGGGATTTGCACGGCTGCCGCGCGATGCTGGATACGCTTCTGGCCCACGCGCGTTTTGATCTTGCCAAAGACCGCCTGTTTTCCGTGGGTGATCTGGTGGATCGCGGCCCGGATTCTATGGGATGTCTGGAAATGCTCCAGGAATCATGGTTTTTCCCGGTGCTCGGAAATCACGATGCGATGCTTCTGGCATTCTGGTTACCCAGTGGCGGGGATGTGCGACAGGAGGATTACCGTTATGCGTTCAAAAGTAATCCGGGGACGGATTGGGCTTTTCTTGAACGTGAAGCATCCTCTCGGTATATCCCCCTGCTTATGCAAATGCCCTTCATTCGTATCGTGGGTGAGGATGCGCAACGCTTCCAAATCCTGCATGCAGAGCGACGAGACAACGATACGGCCAAATTTCTCTCGGATGCCGATCTGGATGATCCACGGCCGGAAGTCTGGGACCACCATCATTTTATCCAGGGCTTCGACGATGTTGGCGACTGGCGCGATCATCTGCTTTGGGGACGCAGCTACATCAATGCCCGTCAACCGCTCATGTTCAAACGCTTGGCGAGCATAGATTTCACCGGCCACACCACCGCCGTACACGCAAAAATTCCCGATGCGGTGATACAGATTGGTAACCAGGTGTACCTCGATTCTGGTGCCTTTGCCGCCCACGAAGAATCACTCGCGGGCTTGACCTTGTGGTGCGTAGGAGAAGATCGCGGCTGGCGTCTGTTGGGAGATGGCCGGATTCTGGACTGCCGGAGACTGACCGGGGGATAACGTCAACGTTTTCGGCACCAAGGGTATAGAGACTTTGACGATCAGGAGAACGATATGCAAAAGCGATTGGCAGTTCTAGCTATCAGTCTGACTCTGGCAGGTATTACGGTGATACTCCCCGTTATGGCTCTTGCTGATCCTGTCGCAAAAGCAGAGAAAGTCTTGTTTACTCCATATTGGGTTGCGATTCTGGTATGGCTTACGGCACCGATTACCACGGCAATACTGGTGCGTTACAGGATCAAACCAAAATTGGCATTGACAACAATTGCCAAACACTCTTCTATCGTGTTGGTTCTGCAAGCTGCATTGGTAGCGATCATCTATTTTGCAACCAGATATAATACCAGCGCATCCGGCGTAACTGCATTTCTGATAGTAACCATTTTCCCATCTGTCGTGCTAGGTTATTTTGCGTTTAAGGTAGTCGATGACCTATCAAAAGAATGACTAATGGCCAACCTAGCAAGAAAACCATAGAAATATAACCAAGAAATAAACCGGATTTAGCCGCATTCTGTTTGCGCAACTACGTTTGGTAATTTTTTCGTTTCATCGCAAAACAATCTCGCGTGATGAGGCAGTATGAAGACAATCATATCAACTCGTCCATGAGGGCACCACCGCGTAGTGATCCGCTCTGTCGTCCACCTGGCAATCAAAGTCTCCAGCAGCAAACCTTGCCGGTGCGTGCTCCAATCGCTTGGAAGTCCTTCGAGGTCAAGGGTCTCCGGTCCCGAAAGACTGCGGCACCAAGGGTATAGGGTTCCTGTAATCATTGCGGCACCAAGGGTACAGAGGTTTTGACGACCAGGAGAAGCACATGAAAGGCAAGCAAAAACGGTGGGTGGGTCTGGCGGTCGGTTTGGCGCTGGTGAGCGGTTCGGCATGGGCCATGGAAGCGCCGCCTCCGACGCCATTCCCCATCACCACCGGCACCACGGTAGTGCCGGTAACCGGCTATTGCGCGGGCGGTTACAGCATCGGACAGGTGGCCACCCCGATGGATGTCAGTCTGGCACAAAGCAA
>JAKAVW010000178.1 GCA_021827445.1 Pseudomonadota bacterium | reverse complement strand
GCTACGCCGTGGCGTATTCACCAGTGTGCCAGAACTTATCCAGGCTATTGATGGTTACATCGCCCATCACAATACGAATCCCAAGCCCTTCATCTGGACTAAAACCGCGCGGCATATCCTGCAAAAGGTCATCCGCGCTAACGGCCATTTAAGCGGCAAACAAAATGCAACACTACACTAGGGTGTCCACGTTTTACTCTCACTTGATCTTAAAATCAGGGAGACCACAATGGGCTTTCTTCAGGGGGCCATGATCATTAGAATTCGCACATCCTACCAGGGTACAATTATTTAACGGCATCCCATCCTTCGCCCACATAAACTGTAATTCCTTATTTAAATTTGCTTATCTCTTTGCCATCTACTATGAGAATGTTTTTTTATGTTTTTTTGTCCATATCGTAATCACGATTAAAAACCCTAGAGAGGTAATTAGAAAAGCTGACGGTAAAAATATTAGAAGAGGCAGATACCATCCAAATATAAACAACAATAAAGTTAACAAGAGGCCCATAAATACTGATAAAGCAAAAAAAACAAAAGAAAACATCACCACCATAATTAAAAGAAAGGAAAAATCTAAAATATAATTATTAACAGACATTCCAAATTTTACCAATGCTATAATAATAATAATAATGGCTATAGCGTCAATCTCTCCATCTAAATCAATAGATACTGCAAATATCGAAAACAATATGATTTGCAACAAGAACAACAGAAAAATTATAGCCGTTAAGACTATCGCCTCTTTAAAGCGATTGCACGTATTAAGCAGTGACGCTTTAAATGTCATTTTAAAGCTCCCTTACGGCCAAGGCTTTGTCAAAGTCATCCGTAACCCATTGATTTCCGAAGGCTGCATGCACCCAGACAACACCGCAACTGCATGAATATAGTGATAAATCATATACATGGTTTATCTGGCAAGTTAAATATGGCTATATGTATTTGCAATCAGCCTGTTAGCTTCATACATGAGGTGGTCCTGCCTTTACGGCGAGCATCGGATTGATAATCGGGATATTCGTCTGGCAGGGCATGTTCGCCGCCGCATAGTTGATGGCGATTTGTGCCGTGCCCGGATTCCAAAAAACGTTCCGTTCAACGTCAGTGATTGTGGGCTCAGGGATCCGCTTTAAAAAACGACGAAGCGTCCATGTGTTCACGCAAGCCACCTTAAAACACCCTGCCCGGACTTCATCCATCGGCGCTATTGGCTGCCGGCTGCTGGCGTTGATGGAGGATTCATGGGCGCAATCGTCCACGGTATCTTATGTGCCTTGTAGCCCTTGGCTGCGAGCATCTGCAGGGCTTCCTTCCAGTACTTGTATTGCCATTTCCACATGGAGTAGCCAGACCAATGCGGATTAAACGTACCTTTTTTTTGCAGAATGGCATTAGCCAGTCCCTGCAGGTCATGGTCGTACCCATGCTGCAACAGGTAAATCACATAGTTGAAGTGGCCTTGGGCGACGGCACGTTCGCCTGGGCTCAGCGCGCCGATAAAATTGACGTTGGCCCCGCGCTGCACCAGTAGCTTCATGTTGGCTGTGCGCCGGTAATCGATCGCGTTTTCCAGTGTCGACGCTCCCTGGCAATCCGCGCAGTAATAATTGGGATTGCCACCATGATCCAGCAGGATCGGTAATATCTTGGGATCGCTGCCACCGGCGGCGAGCCAGGTCGGTGCTTGGCCATACGCCATTGGCTGATTCGGGTTGGCTCCGTGCTGAAGTAGTGCCTCCATGCCTTTATAGTTATGGCAGGTCATCGCCCAGATCAGCGGAGTGATGCCCTTCTCTCCGCGACCATTCACGTCGGCTCCATTTTTCACCAGCGCATTGATCTTCGATACCCAACCTGTGCAGGCGGCCTTTGCCAAGGACGCGGTCTGCGGATTCGTGAACACGTCCTGAGCCGGACGACCACCGAGGCGGAACCCTGTCACTCCGGTCGCGCTGGCAGGGCCGTTCAACATCAGTCCGAGCGCAGTGGCCGCCATCGCCATCAGCCCGATTCTTCCTGGGTATATCATGGTTGGGTTCCTTGGCAAACACGCTTGGCCGGACTTCATCCCTATCCCTCAGCGCTATTAGCTTCCGCCTGAGGGTATTGGAGCGCCTGAGGGCAGCGGGGGCGGAGGGGGCAGAATCTTGGGCACTATCTTGTGTGCCTTATAGCCCTTGGCGGCGAGCATCTGCAGGGCTTCCCTCCAGTACTTGTATTGCCATTTCCACATGGAGTAGCCAGACCAATGCGGATTAAACATACCTTTTTGTTGTAGGATGGAATTAGCCAGTCCCTGCAAGTCATGATCATACCCATGATGTAAAAGATATATTATGTAATCGAAGCGTCCTGCTGCTACCGCACATTCGCCTGGGCTCATCGCGCCGCCGACGAAATTAACGTTGGCCCCATGCTGAGCAAGCAGCTTCATATTGGCAGTGCGCGCATAAATGATCGCGTTTTGCAGCGCCGAAGAGTTTTCTTCCATATCATTGGGATTCCCGCCATGTTTCAATAAAATCGATAAGATTTTTGGGTCGCTACCGCCTGCCGCAAGCCAGACTGGTCCTTGTTTATATTCCATCGGCTGATTCGGGTTGGCGCCGTTTTTTAGGAGAGCCCGCATACCGCTGTAGTTGTGACAGGACATCGCCCAAATGAGAGGAGAAATGCCACCTTTTCCGCGATAATTCACATCCGCACCAGAGTGAACCAGATGAGCAATCTCAGAAACATCCCCCTTACAGGCTGCGTTGGCCAGTGCGGCAGCTTTTGAATTAGAAAAAATCTCTTGCGCTGTCATGCCATGCAAAAGAAATGCAGCCGCATCGGATGCCGTGTTGAGCAGAAAGAGAAGCGTTATAGCCATAACAGCGATAATATAGATTCGTTTGTTGACCATCATGACCTTTTTCCTTTGGGACAAATCAGTTGTGTCAATTCATAGTTCAGCGCATGCACCACCATATCCGCCTTGTGGTAGTCGGTAGCTTTTCTTATGATATCTCCGAGGCATGTTCCGGTAGTTGGTGTCACTGCTGTTTCTGAATTCGTGTAGAAAGACTAGATGGTCAGAGGTAACACCACCTGTTGTCCTAAAGATTGCGGTAGAATCGTTGTACTTTTCATCGCCTGCTTATAGTCTACCACTGAAAGAGTGGCAATGACGTGCAACAATAGTATCGTTGTGGTGTTTTCATTTCGCAGAGCACAGGAAAAATCGAAACTTAATAAATGACCTTGCATCGCACCACCTGGACAGGTCAAAGCACCTCTATTTCGGCATCGCTGCCTGCGCTCCATAGGTGTTGTCTCCATCATTCCCTTGGGTAGCCTGCCAGACGATGAGCACGATGGTTCCGATAATGGGGATAAAGCTCAGTAGTATCCACCAACCAGAACGCCCTATGTCGTGCAGACATCGTATGGTCATGGCCACATTCGGGATAAACCAAAGCAACACGTAGATCATGTACAAGCCTCCAAACAATCCACCTAAGAACGAGTGAGCAGAAAAATATCCTGTACCAATCGCCAAGGAAAAAATCACTATCATGTTGGTGAGCACCGTCCACCAGAAAGATGCTCTACTGGTTCTGCCACGAAAATCGAAAGCCCTTTTCAAGTTGGTTGCCCAGGCATCTATCATGTTTGCCATGTTTTATCCTTCAGCCAGCGTGACGACAAGTCCCTACATAGTGTCCGGTTACCGTGTCGTTGATCGGAAAGTTATAGCCATCCGCATTTCCCTGCCCAGTAACCGTGGACTGGAAGGCACGCCCCGCATTGGTTACCGCCAGATGAACCGTCATGTGCATATGCGCGGCACCGCCTTGTGGTTGCTTTGAGAGACAGTTTTCCTGAAAGACCGTCCGCCCACCGCCTTCGATAACAGGCACCCCGGTAGTCATACAGGTCGACCCCTGCTTGGCTATCATCCAGGAGGTAAAGGCTTGACCGCGATTGCAGACGGTATAGGTATCCTTGATCCCGTGCCCGGTGGCAATACTCGTATCTTTCCATTCACCGCGCTTCATGTGCGGCAGTCCTTGCGCGAATGCCCCCGTTGAAAACGCTGTCACACAAGCTATCAGCACTATTTGACGAATATGCATATTTTCTCCGACACTGAGCCATAAAAAACGAACAGGACAGCATTTTCCCGTGCGGCGGGAAGGTTTGTCCAGTACCCACGAAATTTTGGAGGATACCCATGCACATTAAGGCCAAAGTGATACTTGGAAGCGTGACCGCGTTGACGATACTGTCTGTACTGTTGATTGATACGGGGTCGGCGCATACGCGTTCAGCGGTGGCGGGAGGCTTTTCTGGAGCTTACGGATTTCGTCCCGGCGAATGGCAATTTGTCACGACCACCACGGGTCCCTTGCTAGGCACATCCCGCGCTACTGCTATGCGGTGCTCCCATAGTCTCTATCAACCACAGGATACGGCCAACGCCACACTCTCCACACCCGGTTCCACCCCTGCGACGGTGCATTGTGTGACTTCGCATCCATCTCTGCATGAGACCTTGCGGAATTGCAGGACGATTTCCATCGGAAAGGAAAATGGTGCGACAACCACGGAGGTGATCACTTCTCACACGCGGTACACCGGAGAAGGCAAGCATTTTCAAATGCAGGGACACGGCAGCCTGGTCAACAACGGTAAATTGTTTGAAGCCTATACGACGCACGGTAAATGGCTCAGTGGAGCCTGCCTGGCCCATCAACCGGCGCCAACGGAGCAAACACTCAAGCCCTCAAAACAAATGCAAGCCCTTCAAGCATTATCGGCAAAGGCGATGGCTGCAATGGCCCAGGTTAAACAAAGTCTACCGGCAGGGGCTTTGAAATAATGGGTATTCGTAATTTCCTGTGTATGGCGTCGAGTTTCCTGGACGATATCCACGTTCCAAAATCGTAAAATCTTGTGTATTTGAGAAGTCGCCCGGAGCGGTTCTGACTGGCGGGTGTTTTGGGTTTTCTACTTCTGCGCGGCAGTAGTGCTGCCACACTCCACATTAGCGGCATTGGTCTTCGGCACCGCCCGAAACGCTCGCGTCAGTGGCTTGGGCATCTGGAACAGGCAAAAGTACACCTGCAACAGGCAGTAGACGGATGGAACGAAGCATGGGCAGAACCACTGTTCCTCACCATCGGTGACCGCTATCGAGAATATGCCCTGGCTTATTTGGCCATCATTGATGCCATGCAGGATCGCCATGCCGAAGGGTGGGCACGATTGGCACAGGTGCGGCACACATTACCGGAAGCAAAATATGGGAACATGCAAGCCGTTCTGTGGACAGTGGAGATCGCCATGGGTTATTTGGACAGGCAGTCCGGAGGCCACCCGGCATATCGCACAGGAAGTACGGCAAAAAGACAGTTATTCACTCATCATGGCCAAGGCATTGACGGACGCGTTCGAGGCCTGGGCCGAAGCGCGACTGGGTCAGAAGAGCATACCATGGGCCATTCACCATATCCGTAGAAATCTGAATATGTTAAGGCGCGTCTGGAGATTTTGGGCAAGCTCCATTTATCTCGTGCTGCTTGATATTTCTGTCCGCAGCGGACACAAGCATACCCATGGCGTGCAGTTTGCTGCAAGGCGACTGGTCCGGCAGCACAACATCGATGTCCATAAACCAGAAATCAAACGCTTGGCCACTATGCAGGAAAAGAAGCGATGCGATAACCCGTTGAGCAAATCCAAAAAAGCCTGGCGCGCAAATCAGTCAGACGTGTGAGCGAATGACCCAGTCATTTGTCATTCTCCACGATGCTGTCAGCGTGATACCCGGATCACGACTGGACGTGGGCAGCGCCAGCGGCAAAAACATCCCTCAGCTTTTCCGAAATGCTTACATGGCGCTTACAGACTCAAAACCTACCGCACCCGATAACGTCCTAACATCTTGTTTTAATTGGTGGGCCCGCACGGACTCGAACCGTGGACCAAGGGATTATGAGTCCCCTTAAACCTCCTTTTGTACCCTGAGCGTCACCGCTGATAATCCACTATAACAATTGGTTACGATCACAACCAATCACCACGGATCACTATGAATAACATTCTTAGTGCAGCGCTAGTGCAGCGCAGATTGCAACCAAGTTGCGCATCTGGCCTTTCGCCTCCCTCTGCTGATCTCATGCCGCACGCACTTCGATCCTCCGCCCCAACCCAAAGGCACCAGCTAGCTGACTGTCAATCAGCGTCAGCCATTGACCATGCGTCAGCACCAAACATTTGCCACCTATGGAGTGCTATAACGCTTCGCAACTCTATGGACTAAAACATAAATATCAAAT
>JAKAVW010000177.1 GCA_021827445.1 Pseudomonadota bacterium | reverse complement strand
ATGCCTCCCAAAGCACAAGCACGCTCCAACAGCGCCACCGCGGGTTGCGGATCGCGGTCCCGCTCAATGCAAAGAATCAGCGCGCTGGAGATATGCCAGTCACGCTCGGCGTCCCGCAAGGCGGCGTTGATGCCACCCATCACCGCCGCCAATGCCACGCCATTGGCAAGATGCGTCTGCGGATCAAAAAACAGTTCCGTATGACGAATCTGCTGGGCTTTACAGCGGGACATATAGGCCAGGGTCAGCTCATAAAAGTCTCGCTCTTCCCGCAATACGGACGCCCCCAGATAATAGACGTTCAGAAAACTTTGCAGATCCTCAAATTGATATGCCGTCCGTGCCGCCTCTATCGTCTTATAGGGAATATCCACGCCGTTACGCCGGGCCAGCGCGATGAGTAATTCGGGCTCCAAAGTGCCCTCAATATGCAAATGCAGTTCTACCTTGGGCAGCTTCTCCACAAAGTCAGCCAGCCCCCTTTTAATGTTTGTCATACTTTCCATAAAAGGTGTTGCTCCGTATGTTTTTAAAACAATGCATGTACACCGCTTAGGCCACCCGCTCACCACTGAGCCAGGTTCCCAGTGAACGCTGTTCCAGATCGGCCGACTTACCACTTAAGCATTCCTCAAACCAGTCTTCTACAGAAGACGCTGCGGGCTTCTGCGGCAATAGCACGAAATCGGCCCGTTTTCCCACCGTCAAATCGCCGCCGACCGATCCTCTGCCCATACATTCGGCGCCCGCCTTGGTAGAACGATACAAGGCCTCCTGAGGCGCGACAGCAACGCCCGCTTCCCGATGTGTTCCCAAAAATCGCTGCATGACATGCAGCATGCTATGACTGGGTCCACCACCTATATCACTCGCCAGCGCAAAGGGAATGTCATAGGCACGTACTTGCTCTAAGGGCATGCGCCGATTACCCAGCGCCTCATTACTGGTAGGGCAATGCGCGACCCAGGAGCCGCGCTCCCGAAGGCAGCGCCATTCCTCGTCACGCATTTCAATACAGTGGCCTAATATCGTCCGGGGCGTCAGCAGACCCGCGCGATCATACACCTCGGTATAGTGCGCCGCGTCGGGAAACAGCTCTTTAACCCATTGCAGCTCCGCGACCGATTCCGCGAGATGCGTCTGAATCAAACATCGACTCTCGGCGGCAATCTGTCCCAATGCCGCCAGCGACTCTGCGGTCAGGTTAGGCGCAAAGCGGGGGGTCAGGGCATAATACGCCTTATCCGTCTGGCCCATGAACGCACGCAGCGCGTCAGGATTGTGCAGGCTGTAATCGGTCAACGTGTGGGGCGCGTGAAGCGCCATGAGCACATTACCAACCACCCAATCACCGCGCATTGATGCCAAAGCTATCTGAGTCGCCGCGGCATGAGTGCTGGAATAGCTCATGCCCATCACGGTCCCCGCGCGCAACAAATCGGCATAGAATTGAACCGCCGCAGCCTGGGCCAAATCGGTATCCACGTAGCGCGCCTCTTCCGGCCAGATATGTTCTTGCAGCCAAGTCAGGAGTTCGCCAGAAAAACGTCCCCTGACCCGGTGTTGCACCCAATGTAAATGCACATCCACGAAACCCGGAACGATCACACCGTCCAAGTTTTCGACTTCCGGATCAGACCCCGCCTGCTCAATAACCGTGCTGAAATTACCCATGCCCACAATGATGCCCTGATCGACGCATAGTGCGCCGTCCTGATAAAACTCCCAGGTACGCGCATCTATCGGATTGAGCATCGACGCCCTAAATATCTTTTTCACGATCGATATCCACTGACGCTTTAGTCTGGAACCTTACTAACAGCCGCTTTGGATAAAGATTTCATCCGTTCTTGCTCATTAGTGGCGGTATTGGGACCAAACAAAATCCGGTACGATGCCGAAACAACGATTGTCGTAGTCACACCCGCCAATGGCGATATGTCTATACCATGCAACAAATGCGCTCCATACCCCTCCCAAAGCGGATTATTCGAGAACAACACGGTAACCGCTACCCCTATAGCGAGCACCCAGACATTAGCACGCCCATGTGGCAGCCTGCTCAATCCGCCGCGCGCTTCCGGGAGCACATCCCACAAAACATACATGATCATCACACCGGTCCACGGCGCCGCGACGATAATCAGCAAATCCAAAAAAGTCTGAAAAGAATCCCAGAATGATGGTGCCACAAAAAGCATGTAGATACCGACCAGTGTTGCCAGCAGCGCATCCAGAACCGTAACCTTCTTGCGATCCAGATCCTTGCCCACCACCACCGCCAGGCTGAAAGCAGAACTGTAGGAGTTCAAAAAATTAGACGCCAACAAACCTAATATCGCAAACGTGCAAAAACCTAAATACAGTGCCGAAGTACCCAGTCCAGTCGCCATGATGGTGAGTCCAGCAGGTCCTACCTGGATACCGCCATGCACATACAGCGTGATGGCTAATGCGAGGATGAGGCTACCACCCGCAAACCCGCCGAGGCTGGGCCATAGCGCCATTTTGGTCAGGCTCGTGTCACGCCGCACATACCGCGAATAATCCGAAGCAAACATCGTCCATGAGAACGCGCCGCCCATGAGCGCCAATGAAATTCCACCCAGGGTTTGAATTCCGTCAAAGTGGCCGGCGGCAGACAGCATCGGAAGCGCTTGTCCACCATGCAGATATACCAGTATGGCTATCGCAAACAGGGCGAGAAATAACGCCCCCACCGTCTGCGCCGTCACGATGGCCTTATATCCGATAATGGGCACCACAAAATTGCCCAGAATAGCCAATACCAAGGCATAATAAATACTGCTATTCGCAGGTACCAATCCATAGCTGTCAAAAACACTGCGGAGGATATACACCACAAGTACCAACACCACGGCCTGCCAACCCAACTGAGACAACCAGTTACTTAGAGAAATCAGCTTATTGACCGGCTTTCCAAAAACGCGTGCGGAAACCGCCATGGTCGGAATCCCATACACGAATCCCGGGATACTGAGGATGCCCACGGCGGCAAATAGTGTGGACGCCAGCAGCACAACCCACAGAAACGGCGCCAAGGGAAACAACTGGGCGATGAGGACCCCGACCGGCAGGCTGGAAGCGGTCATGGTCGCGGCGAGCCAGATCAGAGCGACATGAGGTGCCGAGCTGGTGCGCTCCGCTGCTGTCGTGGCGCTTATTGAATGCCTGTCACCCATCACCTTTCTCCCTCAGTGTTACAACCCATTGGATCGAAGCACTACTGACTCGTAACAGCACTAATTTGATCCGGCGCCTACTTTGACATCAATTTGAAAAACCGTATTCTGTTTAGGCATCTTTTTCAAAAATGGTGGAAAGCCACCCTTTTTAATCGCGGCAAGTGCCGCACGATTTACCGCGCCTAAAGGACTCGGCTTGATGATTTTCGCCCAAAGCAATTGACCCGAGGGAGAAATTTCGAACTCCACAGTCGCTTTGCCACTCAGCCCCATCGCCCGCAACTCAGCGGGAACACGCAGGCTCTGCTGAATTATCGGCCGTACCATACCAACATAACGCCCCATCAATGACGCCGTCTGCTGAGCCGACATCGGCGGTGGCGCAGGCGGCGGAGTCACCACCGGCTTAGGAGCCGGCATTGGCACTGGCTTCGGTGGAGTAACCGTCTTTACCGGCGGCGCGGGTGGCGTTGGCGCCGGTTTCGGCGGAATCACCACCTTCGGGTGCGGACGGGGCGGTGGCGGCGTCACATGATGCACCACCGGTTTGGGAGGAACCGGTTTCGGTAAAGGCTTGGGTACCACCTTCGGCGGTGGTTGCGGCAAAGTCACCATTTGTACCGCAATGACGTGCTCCTTGGGCTTAACGGCCTTTACCGGAGGCGTGCTGTGTCCATACCAGATCAAGCCGAGCACGAGCAGAACCTCAACCGCCACGGCACCGCCCACGGCATACTTGAAATGGCGTTCCTTCGGCTCCGGCATGAGTGCATTATTCGCAATCCTAGGCATCGTGGTAGTCATATAAATCTATTCCCATTCTCGAATACTGTCTCACTCGCCAACTGTACGTTTGGTATCCGCTCACGTCGCCCAGAGCACAGACACGAATACTCATGCGGGCTTCGCCGCAATACCAATGCTGGTTACACCCGCTTTTTGACAAGCATCCATCACCTGCACAAAATCCTTGAAAGGAACCATTTTATCGGCTGCGATCGTCACCTGTGTGTGTTTAGCATCGCCATCGCCCGCGAGGAAACTCTGCAGTTGATCCAGACTCATTTTTTTGCCCTTCACCACAACACCGCCATCCTTCACGATATTGAGCACAAAATGCGGATGCGGCAACACTTTGGTTTCGCTGGAAGTGGGCAAGTCCAGCTTTAATCCCTTATCCGTAATCATCTGCAAAGTCATCATGATGAAAAAAATTAGCAGAAACAGCATAACGTCAATCATCGGAATAATTTCGACACGCCCTTTTTTGCGGGGTCGGCGTTGGGGCAACATTCTTTACTCCTTACTTTGCCTGGCAAAGTGAAAAAACATTCCAAAACATCATGCGGTCACTTTGGATGCCGTGGCTGACGATGGAACATTGACTGCCGTCTCCTCTAACACCACGGGCGCCCCATCCAAACGGTTCATAAGTACCACTTTCAACGACTCGAGCTGGAAAATGGTTTTCTCGATAGCGTTGTTGAATGCGTTAAAACTCAGTAAGCCGATCATGGCAATAAAGAGTCCAGACGCGGTGGCAATCAGCGCATCCGCAACACCGCCAGTAACAGAAGTGGGATTATGACCAGGCACCGCGAGGATGGAGAACGCGTGGAACATGCCGAGAATAGTTCCGAACAGGCCCAGCAGGGGCGCCAGAGTGACGATGGTGTCCAAAATCCAAAGGCGCTTATCCAGACTGGGCGTCGTCAGGAAAATAGCTTCATCCAAACGGTTCGCGAAGGCTTCGCCACGAGCGCTACCGTAATGATGAATCAAATTGAAATGCCGGAGCGCCACGCCCAGCAGAGACTCTTCGGGGAGCCCCTTGGACAAAACCACCAGATCTTCCAGATCATGGCGCCGCAACTTGCCGCGAGCGGATATTCCCCAAAGGATTTTCTTACCTTTGCTGATGGCGTTACGCAGATACCAGCCCCGATCGAAAATCACGGCGAGCTCAACCACGAAAAGAATCATCAACAAGTAAAGAACGCCATCCGAATAATTGGCAAGATGCACAAGATAACTGAACGAGATCATATAAACTCCAGCACAAGGTGATTAACAAAATTACCAAGCATAGACTGAGCAGAAAGCATGCCATTGATACTTGTTGGCAGCACCTTTTATTAAAATCATAGAGTTACAAAAACATAACAGAACGACGGTCCCTTCTTTGGTGCAGGCAATGCAGCTTTGCACCACAATAGTGCGGTCAATCAAATCAGTCCGAAAGCATCTTCCATCCCATGATGCGCATAACCTTAGATTCGATAAAGTTCTTTTTTTGCGCTACATGGTTTCAAAAAATGCAACGCTCTGAAGTGCGTGGAGGCACCTTGAGGAGAATACAGATTGCTCCGCGGAAAAAGCGAAGGTATTTGGAGGAGATCTTGCCCATCCTGGCCATGGAGATTCATCCCGCCCAAACTGCGGCACGCCGCATATAAACCGGGGATATGTGCATGATCATGGTCGAAAAACTAAAAAGAGAGGCGGGGTCTGAGCTTATATTCGCCCGTCTGGACGGGCTCATTGAGTTTCTGGGATGCCTATAGTTCCATCAGCGACGCCGGCCTACTTCTTATAATTCTTCCGCCGGAACAGATCAATCTTCCGCGAGACCAACCGGTCCAGAAAAAGAAGACCGTCGAGGTGATCCATTTCATGCTGGACGGCACGGGCCTCGAAGCCTGCACACTCATAACTCCGCTCTCGTCCCGAGACATCCTGCGCCTGCACCTGTATGCGTTCGGCGCGGATGACATTGCCGGTAAAGTCCGGCACCGACATGCAGCCCTCGCGGCCCACCGCCATGCCCTCCCACGCCGCCAGCTCGGGATTGATCAATACCATGCGCCCGTGGCAGTCGTCCCCCAGTTTGGGACGCACATCGACAATCACGATACGCTGTGGACGGTCCACCTGCGGCGCCGCGATACCCACGCCCCCCGGACCGGCATACATGGTCTCCGTCAGATCATCGACAAAATGGTGCAGATCCTCGTCAAATACGCTGACCGGCTCGGCTTTGCGCTGCAGCCTGGGGTCCGGATAGGTCAGAATGGAAAGCACCGCCATCAGAACACCGCCGCCTCGATGGGGTGCACACCGATTTCCACCCC
>JAKAVW010000176.1 GCA_021827445.1 Pseudomonadota bacterium | reverse complement strand
GAACCGTTATCCAGAACATTGCCCAGAATGCCACTCTGACTATTGTCGCCATTACCAATCTGGAGCGTGGTACCCGGCGTGATCGTGGTACCCCCGGTGTAGCTGTCCTCCCCGGTAAATACCGCCGTGCCACCCCCGGTGACGGTGACACCGCCATCGTGGGTGCTGTTCATCGGTATGAAGTTGCCTGCGAAGGTATCCGTATAACCATCCGTATTCAGAGTGCCGCCGTTGAGGCCGATGAAGAACGCTCTACCATCTTGTAATGCCGAAGTCGTTTCAAAAGCGCCACCATCCAAGGTGATGTTGCCGCTGCCCAGCGCACTCTCGGCGCCCACGCCCAAGGTGCCACCCGTAACCAGGGTACCGGCGGTATAACTGTTGCTGCCCGTCAAATATAAAGTGCCCGGCCCCTGTTGCCATACGATGCCCAGGCCACTGATCTGACCCGGAAAGGTGACATTGCCAGACTGATTGAATGACAAAACGCCGTCATTGAGGACGTTGCCGATAATACTGCCCGTGATACCACCATTGCCCAACTGTAATAGGGTAGAGTCTTCAATATAGGTGTTTCCGGCATAGGTGTTATTCCCGGTCAGCGTCACACTACCCCCCCCTACCACGAATAATCCCCCATTACCTGAAAACGTACCATTGAATGTGTCGGCATTGCCTACCGTGTCAATGGTTCCGCCATTGCGGACCTCTTGTGCGGTGCTGGCGTTCGCCGTACCGTTGGCCCATGCCTGCCCGTCCGCGTTGAGCACATAAGGCCCATTGCCAATCCCGGCAGTGTTCGGGGCACCGTTGCTGTTCACCAATCCGAAATAGTCTGAGGAAGTGCCGAAGTAATCGACGCCATTGATCGTTGAGTGATTCATGTCGTTGAAAAGTGCCATGGCGAGGCTGCCAAAGACGCCCTGCTGCTGTAACTCAGGAGAAACCTGCAAGATTTCAGCGTAGGCTTTAGCGGCAATCGCCGACCAGTTTGCGGTATCGCCTGCTGGCGTGTACGGATCCATCATCATGTACCCGAGGAGTAACGGTTTGCCATAGGTCGCTTGCAGATAGCGGGAAAAGGCGATAACCCGACCGGCTATGGTGCTCATACCCTCCTGCTGGGGGCTGACCACCGTTCCACCGGTAGCTGCGCCGCGCATTTCCTGAAAAGTAATGAAGTTCAGGTACGGCGCGGCCACGCTCAGGGACGGGTAAAAGTTGGACCATTGGGACGCGTTTTCGGTGCTGCCACTATAGACACCGAAGTCTCCGACGCCGGCACTGGTGAGAATAGTCAGGCCAGGATGCTGGGCATGTTGAAGAATCTGTGCCGCCTGGGCGAGCCATGCCCCGAATTGAGCCTGATTACCCACCCCAGGGACATTGAATTCAGGTTGAATCACTACGGACACGGTACCGCTCAACGTGGACAGATAGTTAGCGAGCAGTTGGGTGTTTGCCAGCCACGCTTGTGCATTTTGCTGCACATAGCCCCAGGCACCGGAACCCATGGAGCCCAGGTCCCCCAGGTAATAATCAAACAGAACGGGAGCATAACCCTGTTGCATCGACGTTTGCATGCCTGCCATCCAGTCGGTCTGCCAGCCTTTGGTAAGCCAGATGCCGAGCGCCTTGTTGTTGCTGGGGAATTGCATTTGGTGCAGGAGGGAAGGCATACTCGCGTAGGTATTGCCGACCGTATTCAAAGTCATGCTGTCGCCGACCCCAAAGCAGTAGGCGCCCCCGCAAAGAGAGGTCATGGTGGCTGGTGAAGCACCCTGATCCAGCGCAATATTGTTATTGCTCGCTAGGCTGCTAGAAGTGCGTAGCGCCCCATTTTGGAGGTCGAGCAACCCGCTGCCCAGAGCAGAGCCGGCGGCAATATCCAGGGTGGAGGCGTTGACCACGACCCCGGCATTACTGGTGTTGCCTGCGCCATCCGTGACCGTACCACCACCACTGATGAACTGTGGCGTGGCCGTGGCGGCCCATGGGAAACACAACAATGGGAACATCAGCTGACTACATACGATTAACCGTATGGTGTGTGCCAGATTAAATGTTACGGGCCGATCGGGTGTGCAGTCGGACAGGTGTTTGTTGCTTGATGGCATATTAGATAGCCCTTGCTTGTGATTACCATAAAATACAGCACCATGCTGATTTTAATAGACATTATTATGTTGCAATTCAATATATAAAAGCATATTGCTGTGCCGTTGAAGCGCTATGTTATGTACCACACACAGCATAGTCAATAATACTTTCGCTTTATTTTTGGCCAATTTTAACATCTGAAGCCATGGATATATGGAGTATCTATATCATCATTTTACATCACACAAACAACCAACCTTATGATATATATTGAAAATATAATTGATATAATATGTTCTGTATCGAACATTAAATAACTATTTATGTGTGCGATTGCGTACCATCAATAAATACAAACCATTAAAAACCACCGAATTATTCACGCGGGTATCTACAATGATTGGCTTATAGAATGAGAAATCTGGCTATGATGCGCATTCAAAGCCGCGCCGTGGGCAGTGATAGCCAATTTGGCTTTGTACGCTAACAGCCGTGCAACTTGGCTCCTGTATGCCCGTCACAGGCTCGATGAGGCTGCTGGTTTTAGCGCGAAGCACAATTTTATCAGTTGGTTACCGCACGTAGAGGCTGCCGTTTGATATCGTCATAAAAATACGCCAAAATCTCCAGAGTAAATTTGGGCGACAGGAGAGCCGAATGTCATACGCGCACGACCCTCGCCAGAATTATCTGCTTGCCGCACTACCGGCAGATGAGCACGCGGCAGAACTCTTTCCACAGCTGGAAAGAATCCCGATGCCACTCGGCATGGTCCTCCACGAACCGGGACGCCCGCCAACGCACGCATACTTCCCGACCACCTCCATCGTCTCTCTGCTTTACCTCACAGAGGATGGTGAATCGGCGGAAGTAGCCGTGATTGGCAACGAAGGGATTGCTGGCATCACGCTCTTCCTTGGGGGAGAATCCACAATCAACCAAGCCGTCGTGCACAGTGCTGGTTACGGCTATCGGTTACGCGGACAAGTACTCAAGGAGGTGTTTGGTCAGGGTGGTCCAATACAAAGACTGCTGCTGCGGTACACTCAGGCTTTGCTCACGCAGATGGCGCAGACCGCCGTATGTAACCGGCATCATACCCTGGATCAGCAATTTTGCCGCTGGCTGCTGCTGAGCCTTGACCGCCTGCCATTCAATCGTTTGGTAATGACTCAGCAACTGATCGCAAACATGCTCGGAGTGCGCCGTGAGAGCGTCTCGGTAGTTGCTGGCAAACTGCAAGAAATGGGTTTAATCGACTACCGGCGGGGCCGCATAACCGTAATCGATCGCCTGGGACTCGAGGAGCGAGCCTGCGAGTGCTACGCCGTGGTGAAAAAAGAGACCGACCGCCTGCTTTCTGATATATGCCTTCCGTAGCAGGATATTGCCAGATTCCTTACATATGTCTGTCTCGACAGTATCTGATCCGTACTTCAGATGCGGGTCTTTTGAGGTGCGCTCTGAAGGCAAATCGTCACGGAGATGAAGCAGCTTGATAAGTCATCAAGAAATAAACAAATACATGGAGCAATATCCAGACGAGCAAGTCGTTGAAGTCGCTATGCACTTATGGATAAAGATGTCCGTGGAGATTGTCACCATTGTCGGACAGGATGGATTTAATGCGCTCTATAAAAGAAGTGTATTTCTCGCAGAGGCCACGTCTCCATGGCAGAAAAATGACCCAAAAAAAATACAAAACTACGATGTAATGACATTATTAAAACAATCAGTTGGAATACAGACACCCATACAGATCAGAAGCACTAATTGCCTGTTGCTGACTACCTTTATAAGTATTCTGTCTGCATTGATCGGTGATCAGTTAACGGCTCGCATTTTAGATGTAGCATGGGAAGGTACCGCGATCAATCAGGTTAGGGGTAAAATGTGATCGATAAAGTAAATATACGCCAGTTACCAACTGGAGTGCCCGGACTGGATGACCTGCTGGGCGGTGGCCTGCCGGAATTTTCTTTTAACCTGATTGCCGGAGTGCCTGGCGGCGGGAAAACAACATTGGCACATCAAATCATGTTTAGCCTAGCCAACTCGACCAGTCGGGCACTATTCTTTACGGTGCTGGGTGAACCTTCGCAAAAGATGCTGCTCTATCAACAACAGTTCACCTTTTTTGACATCAGCAAAGTGAACGCATCCATCCGCTATGTCAATTTATCTCAAGACCTGTTGCAAGGAAACTTTGACAAGGTATTAACCCGCATTATTAAAGAAGTAAAAGCCTTTACCCCCAGCCTGGTGTTCGTGGATTCATTCCGATCGGTGGCGCAATTAGGCAAACTGGGTCCGCATGGACTGTCAGATATGCAGCGCTTCTTGCAGCAGCTTGGCATGGAAATGACGAGTTGGCAGGCCACCACCTTTCTCATCGGGGAGTATACCGTGCCCGCAGCAGACTCTAGCCCGATATTCACCGTAGCCGATGGGATTATCTGGCTTACCCAAAATGTATATCACGATACCATGGTGCGCAAGATTCAGGTCATAAAAATGCGCGGCCAAGCACAGCAAAGCGGATTCCATACTTACCGCATTCAAGATGATGGGCTGCATATTTTCCCGCGCGCAATAGCAAACGATAGTGATACTACTGCAACAGAGGCAGAAGCATCCAGCAGAATAAAACGTATCACGATGGGCATACCCGGACTGGATGCCATGCTCGGCGGGGGATTGCCATCGAGTCATACGCTACTCGTGGTAGGGCCAACAGGGTCTGGCAAAACCATAATGGCTACGGAGTTTCTCGCCGAAGGCGTACGCAGAGGCGAGCCTGGCGTGATTGCGGCATTTGAAAAAAGTCCCAGCCAGTTGTTGAGCCAAAAGCTGTACATGCTCATCAAAGCCGGGGGTGTTGGGGTCATTGACGCCCGTTCTCTCAGCTTGTCGATGGACGAAACATTACATAACCTGATTAGCGCCATTGAGCGACTACAGGCGAAAAGAGTCGTTATTGACTCTTTGTCTGGTTTTGAATTGGTTCTGGCACCCGAGTTTCACGAGAATTTCCGGCAATCCTTATATCGGATGATCGCCGTGCTTACCGGCATGGGGGTCACCGTGCTGATGACCTCCGAACTGGAGGATCGCTATACCGACTTGCGCTTTAGTCCATTCGGCAGCACTTTTCTCGCTGACGCCATTATCATGCAACGCTATATCGAAATTGCGGGCAGTTTTAAGCGGGTGTTATCGGTCGCAAAAGTGCGCGGCAGTGCGCACAGTAAAGAGCTTAGGTTGTTTGACATTACCGATGACGGCATTGTTCTCGGTGCGCCGTTATCGGGGTATTCCGGCATATTGTCAGGCCGGCCGAGGCTCGACGCCTTGCCCTGCATATCAAGGGAAGACGGGCGCATATGAAGAACCAACGGTGACCAGGACCGTTCCATGCGTATGCCCAGGGATAGACAAATTCAACGCAAGCACGCCTGAAATTCATGAAAACGTCATTGCCTGGATATATATAGACGTGCTTCAGCATACCCCCGCAGACGCTGGACTCATGGGTATAATTCCTGAAGACAATAATGCCGCAAACTCACCGGCCGCCACTGGATGCGAGAAATAGTAGCCTTGCCCTTCATCGCAATGGAGCGCCAGCAGCAAAGCATACTGCTCTGCCGTCTCGACACCCTCCGCAATGGTGCGCTTCCTGAGATTTATACCCAGACTGATCACTGCACTGACGATGGCGGCACTGTCCTTATTGCTGATCATCTGGTCCACAAACGACCGATCAATTTTTAGCGCATCAGTGGGATACTGCTTCAGATAACTGAGGCTGGAAAAACCAGTGCCAAAGTCATCGATGGCGAGCTTGACCCCCATATCTACCAGCGCACGTAACGCAGAATTTGTATCTTCCGTGTCACGCATGAGGACGGTTTCGGTCATCTCGAGTTCCAGCAAGTGCGGGGGCAAGCCCGTTTCCACGAGCGTCGCACGGATGTTTTCAATGAAATCCTTGGCACGGAACTCGTGTGCGGAGGTATTGATGGCGATGGTAACCAGCGGCAAGCCCGCTTGGTTCCAGGCTTGGGCCTGCCTGCAGGCCTCGTGCAGTACCCAGCGGCCCATCGGCAGAATCAAGCCACAGTCTTCGGCGACGGGCACGAATTGCTCTGGTGACAGGAGTCCGCGTTCGGGATGTTGCCAGCGAATAAGTGCCTCGACACCAACGATCTTGCCGGTGAGAAGGTGAAAGATCGGAA
>JAKAVW010000175.1 GCA_021827445.1 Pseudomonadota bacterium | reverse complement strand
TGGGGAAGGCCTGCACAGATGCCAAGGGAGCGTAGTAATCGGCCCTGGGTGCCGCAAATCGCGCCGAAGAAACACGCTGTGACTCCGTTTATGGCAAAGTATAAGCGTGGCACTGCAGAAGGCCGAAGAGACAATGGTGCATTATGCCCGCAAGGGAGCGTGGTCCTGGGTGACGTCATCGACATTGGTGAACCCGCTGGGTGGTGTACAACCGCTGAATGGGTATCCCGTTTGAGAGAGTGAGCAAGACGACGTACCCGAAGCAGTGCCCCATTCCACTTCCGACTTATGGAGTATGTGATGGCCCAACGTAATACCAAAATCAGCTTTAAGCCGGGTAAATCTCGGACGGCCCTGACGATCACTCATCCCAACGCTGCTGGTATCGACATTGGCAGTGCCTCCCACTATGTCGCGGTTCCTGCGGATCGTGATGACGAGCCGGTACGGGAGTTTGCCAGTTTCACGGAGGATCTTGAGGCCTTGGCCGATTGGCTCAAGACCTGCGATGTGGACACGGTTGCGATGGAATCCACCGGCGTGTACTGGATACCGCTCTTCGAACTGCTGGAATCTCGCGGATTCACCGTGCTGCTGGTCAACGCGCGCCATGTCAAGAACGTTTCTGGACGCAAATCCGACGTGCTGGATTGTCAGTGGCTCCAGCAGCTCATGAGTTACGGCCTGCTCCGTGGAGCATTTCGTCCAGACAATGCGATTTGCGTTTTACGCGCGCTTTGGCGTCAGCGGGGAATGCTCCTGCGCTCTCAAGGCCGCCAGGTGCAGCACATGCAAAAAGCCCTCACCCAAATGAATGTGCAGTTGGCCAACGTGATTTCGGATGTCGTCGGAGAGACCGGCCAGAAGATTTTGCGCGCGATTGTTGCGGGTGAACGCGACGGTCAGGTGCTGGCGGCGATGAAAGATGCGCGCATTCGCGCCAGTCACGCAGAAATTGCCAAGAGTCTGCAGGGGAATTGGCGCACGGAGCATTTGTTCTCGCTCCAGCAGGCGCTGGCCATGTTTGATTTCATTGGCACCCAGGTGGCCGACTGCGATCGGGAGATTGAGGCACAATTAAGCGCTCTGCAAGCCCATGATGGTGAACCTCCTGAGGGTAAGAAGAAAGCTCGTACCCGTAATGCACCTAAATTTGATTTACGCACGCAACTTATATGGATGCCTCCATGTGTGCAAGATGACTTTTGATGTCTGGCATTTTGAGGTCGAGTTGCTGTCTTATATCCGGCCTTTGTGCAGGTTTGTTCCTGCTGGCCCCGATGGAATCCGCCGGAAGAGTCCTCATCTATTCAACGTCCTCGAAGGACAAGTTACTGACAGGATCTCTCTTCCGTGGTCTGACCTGTTGTGCCATCAATCGTATATCAGCCTGCGCAACTCCTTTTGCTGAACATCAACAATTCTGTAACCGCTGCTACGCGGCGGCTTTTACCGCTGTGTGATTCGTTTCGAACACCGAATTCTTCACCAGCAAAGCCCAGATCGTTCGGGCCATTTTGTTGGCGACTGCCACCACGGCCACATTGTGCGACCGTCGACTTAACAACTTATCAATCCAAGGGTTCCGATTCTTGATCTGGAAGTTCACCACAACCCTGGCCCCATGAGTCAGCAATGTTCGGAGATAGACGTCTCCCCGCTTGCTGATCCCCAGCAATTTGACCTTGCCGCCAGTACCGCTCTGGCGGGGAACCAGCCCCAGAAACGCCGCAAACTCCCGCCCTGATCGAAAAGATTTCATATCCCCCACAGTGGCAATGATGGCGGTCGCCGTCAGCAGTCCCACGCCGGGGATAGTCATCAATCGACTTACCGCCTCCTGGTCTTTCTTCCACAGCGTCAGGCGCTTCTCGATATCCGCGATGTCTTGGTCCAGTTCGCCCAGGCGTTTCAGTTGCCTGCGAACCGTGTCCAGTGTCATGGGCGATACAGAGTCTTCCAGATTGGCCAAAGCGTCTGGAACCTCTTTCAGTCCCCGTTGGCGACCCTGCGGCAGATCAGCGCCGAATTCGTAGAGCAGGCCACGGATCTGATTGACCTGCATGGTGCGGATTTTGATCAATTGCTCACGCATACGGTGCAATGCCAGGACGGACTGTTGTTCTTCACTCTTGACGGCTACGAAGCGCATATCGGGCCGCTGTACAGTTTCCCAGATGGCTGCGGCGTCGGCAGCATCGTTCTTGTTGGCCTTCACGAAGGGACGCACGAATTGGGCAGCGACCAATCGGACCTCATGGCCCAGCTTGCGTAATTCCCGGCCCCAATAATGGGCGCTACCGCAGGCCTCCATGGCGACCAACCCGGGCTGGCGATTGGCGAAGAACTCCAGGAGTGCCTGGCGCCGCAGTTGTTTGCGGTGAATCTCACCCGTCTCCATGTCCACCCAGTGCAGCTGCATGACCCTTTTTGCCAAATCCAATCCGTATGTTGTAACCTGCATGACGAGTCCTCCTTGACCTTCTCGTGGATGAAATTTCCACCTTGGCACTTTGATGCCGTCCGGATCAAGCGGGGACTCCCTTCCGAAGCTCCCCGCAGCCGGTCCTAATAGAGGGAGGCATCCATTCCATCTATTCAAGATGTGTGGGGTGGACCTCACCCGCATCGACGGTATCAATGTAACTACGGCTATCGCCGTTATTTCCGAAACAGGAAGCGATATGTCACGGTTCCCCACGGTCGGACATTTTACGAGTTGGTTAGGCCTCTGCCCGGGTACCAAAATCACGGGCGGGAAAGTGATGAGTGGTAAAACCAAGCGGGTGGCCAACCGCGCAGCACAAGCCTTGAAATTGGCGGCAGCCGCACTGCGGAGCAGTCAATCCGCATTGGGGGCATATTTTCGCAGAATGTGCGCACGCATGGATAAACCCAAAGCGGTGACTGCGGCCGCCCATAAGATGGCCCGGTTGATCTACAGGATGCTCACCAAGGGTGAGGAATATACCGACCAGGGTCAGGACTACTACGAGGATCGCTACCGAGAACGGGTGCTACGGCAACTGGCTCAACGCGCTGAAAAGATGGGTATGAGGCTGGTTCCCGGTGAAACCGTCGTTTCGTAACTGTAACATATTCAAGACCATAAAAAGTGTTTCTTGAGAGCCTTCGCGGCACCAGCAAACACTGTCATCATTCCGACGATGATAAACATGCTGCTGGGAATCGTCGATGCGGGATCTATAATAGCAACCAGGTGTCCAAATATGGCCCCAGCCAGACCACCCCAGACCACCGATCACCACAGTGGGACTGAACGCCCCTCCGGAAGCTCCAGAACCTGCAATGAATGACATTCCGAGAATGACGCCAAAGAGCCCCAAAATTAGCTCAACAAGGCTCGGATGAATGGCAGAGGAAATGAGCAACTGCAGCCAGCCATACCCGTTACCAATGGCGAATGGCGTGATCATGCCAACAGTACCCGCCAAGATTCCGCCCATCATGGCCTTCATATAAATCGGAAATGTCTGCCGCGAAAACCAACCCCGCACACTATCCAACACGGCAAGCAGTATTCTGACCAGGATTGCGGAAAATAGCCCAAATACGGAGAACCACAGCAAATACTTGATCTGATAAACACTGAGCACCGGTATGCTGGTCGCAATGAGCGGTGAAAATCCAGTTTTCACTGCAACAATCACGTAGGCAATGGACCCCGCCGCAAACGCGGGCAGAATGGTATCTATGTCAAAATCGTGTGTGTAAAACAGTTCGCTGCTAATGATGGCCCCAGCGAGCGGGGCCTTAAACATGGCCCCGAGACCGGCACCCACGCCGATGGCCAATGCTTCCCGGATTTCAGAACGAGATTGGCGCAATAACTTGCCTACGGACGCGCCAACGGCACCACCGATCAGGCTCATAGCACCTTCCCGTCCAGATGGCCCTCCGGCACCCAGGACTAAGGCTGCCGTGACCAGCCTAGCGAAAGAATCTTTTATAGAGAGTGAGGCGGGATCGTGGTGATAGGCCGCTATCGCATAATCCGTTCCCAAGCCACCAGCGCTATGCGCCACATACTTGGCAACCAATCCTGATATGAGCCCCGCCAGCCCCAGGCAAACGGGCAACAGCAAGGGATACTGAGGTGTGTTTGAGTAATAAGCCTCTGATCCACCAAAGCCACCAGAGGCATGCGGCGCGTAGTAGCCCACGATGGATTCCAGGAATAACCGGTTGAATAAATTTAGTAAATAAACAAATAATAATGCCAGTATTCCGGTGGTGATGCCGATGATGACCGGCGCGATGAAATATTTCCGCCGGGAGATGGGGGAATCGAATAGCCGAATAATAGACTTATAGTAATGCTTTAAGCTGGCTATGAACGTACGACCATTCATGTTGTGGGCTCTCCATGGCGACAGTCCGTGCCGCAGGGCGGTGATTTGCCAATAGCTTTACGACGCGCGACTAGACTAAAGCAAATGGCAAAACTCGCAGGCATGTTTCAATGTCAAATATTTGCGATTCACTCGAGAAACCTCGGACGTCTTTTATCTATTGTGCCACTAATGGTGGTACATCTTTTAATTCTAGTGACCAACGTCAAAGGTGCTATTTCAATAAACACCAGTATCGCACGAAACCGGCGACAAAATAAACGATGCCCAACATGGCAACAGTAAATCCAAAATAATTCCATATTCCAGAATTAAAGTATTGTATAATAACAATTCCGGCAAGCAAACACATTGCAGCCGTCTTGATATAATTTAACAGTATTCCGTTTATTTCTGAATGCAACCGTTCTCTATCCATTTTCACAAGCTATTTCTTCCTGAAATTGGTCGTCCACATTGATCGCCTCAGGGTTAATGTTACCGTTTATCTCTCACTATTCACCCGCTCAAGGCCTCCCTATTTCATAAACATAGGGAGGCGGTTTTTAGTGGCGAATCCAAGTAGTTCCGCCTAATATGATGAGCGAAATTTCTTTTTGTCAGGATTTACCACGCCCTCTATCACAGTAAGCATTCTCATCACCCAACACGTTGAATACAACGCAATCAAATGTTCCTCCACGAGGCCGATAATTCTGCCATGTGGATTCCCCTATAGACTCAACAACCCTCCAGCCGTACCCATATAGACGTAGTGTGGCGTAGCATCGGGTAACAACCGGGAGCCATGGGGTTCTTCAGAATTGAATCAGGCAAGCACATCATTTGCAGCCCCGCTTATTGAAGGTTCTTCGTTCGAATCAAGTGACCAGTTGGGCAGCATGCGCTGGCAAGCACGCGCAAAGGCGCCCACGCGCCGACCGGTATAAAACCAGTGGCAGCAGCGTCGTATCTCTTCCACACTGCTCATGCGTCGACCTTTGAATTCTCGGCCTGGATAGACCAGGTATTCACCGGGGAAGGTGAGTAAGCGTGAAGTGATACTCTGGTAAAGCTGTGTGACGTTGCTACTCTGCGGAGCGCAGACGCCCACACCACCGGCGAGCAGTGTTTCACCCGTGAAGAGCCGATCCCTCCACTGGTAGGTCACCGCACAGGGGCTTTGCCCGGGCGTATGGATAACTTTTACGGTTTCCTCACCCAAATACAGGCTGTCACCTTCTCTGGTCCGCAAGTCGGAGTGGACGCCGGGTGCCCACTCATGCAGAACCACGCGCCCATCGGTAACGGCTTTTAAGGCCAACGCCGTATGTTCGTGGTCCAGATGGATGCAGGTAACTAAAATGTACTGAAGCGAAAGACCCAGTCCTGCTATCGTTTCCAGCATGCCATCAACGGTGGCGAGCATGGGATCGACCACAGCCGCTGTGCGCGTTACCGGGTCAGCGAAGAGGTAACTCAGCCTTTTGGTCTTTGGGTCAAAAAATTGTCGGAAGATCATGATCCCTGCCGTGGATTCATTCTTGAGCGCATCTCATCGACACCCCCACAAAGAGCTAAAAGACCACCCTGTGCGCGCCAACAGAAAAAGCTGATATGACTATAAACCAAATCAGAGGGAGAGAGAACTCGCTGGAAGTATTGCGGCCTGCCCTAACGCAAGTAGGGTCGAGAGGATGCGGTCAAGAAATTCTTCAACACTTTTCCGGATGGTGGTTTCTGGACAAGGTCTTGGAGAGGCAAAATCACGCGGGACATCGTCCCCCGGGTTTAGCCAGTCTCTGTCAGCTGCAAATAGATTGCCCCCAGGGGTGGCAGCACCAGTTCCAGCGAATGGGGCAGCCCCATCCAGGCCTGGGCCTGCGCCTGCTGCGGCAAGTTACCGATATTACCGCCGTGATAAGCGCCCGCATCGCTGTTGAATATCTCGTGATACCGGCCCGCCGTTGGCACCCCAAGGCGATAATTGTACCGTGGCACCGG
>JAKAVW010000174.1 GCA_021827445.1 Pseudomonadota bacterium | reverse complement strand
TGCATGGAGTCGGTGCGTTCAACACGAACCTGATAAGTTTGTTGTGACATACTTTTCTTTCCACTATTGCTGTTATGAGAAATAGAATATCTGTGGCGAATTAGAATCATCCTTGTACATCAATATAACCCATAATATCAACAAGATTTGCGCTATAGAATAATCCACAGATGCAAAATAGCAGCAGCTAGAAACATCATCAAACCGAACGACCGCTTGCAGTCTGAACCTGCCATTCCTTGCACCCGATAGTATCCCCACAAGTCTTATGTAAGCAATACGCGCGCGGAGGCGCTGCGGCTGGCGATCATGGCTGCATACCGAACCATGGGCCAGGGCAAGGTAAGTCCATGTTCAAACTTATTACCTTCGGACAAAATCGACGGGTCCTGGCCAAGGGATGGTAGGTATTGCGCTGACGAGTTCGCTGACTCGTCTACCGGGTAGACGATTAGGCGTGCAGGCACCCGCATTCCGTTGGATCTGAATACCAGGGTAAAGAAACTCACGGGGCGCGACTCGCCGTATCACACGCCGATCTCCGTAAAGAGATCCCCTTTCGCGTTAGGCCGTGAGCAGCCCGGCAGGGCGGGCCCACCCTGCCACGAGGCCCTTCGACCCTGGGCGGCTAGACTGCGACCGTGAGCGAACCCGCTCGGTACATCACGGAGACTTTTTTGTCCCGGTATCGCAGCAGTTAGAGCCTGCCAGACTGCCGCCACGGTGTAAATACGCACCCGCGCCTCTGGGCCTTGGGCATGCAGCCCCTGGACCGGGGAAGGCTTCGGACCCGAGTCTTTCACTGATCAGCAACTGGAGCATCCTTCAGCCAAGATCGTCTACCCGGTAGACGATCTTGGCTGAGCAACCGATCAGCACCCACACTGGAACCGTCCGCCTCTGCCCAGCGCCAATGGGCGCTTCTTGCACGAGAGACCTTGCAATGGGTGCGTCGCGCAGCGAGAGGCGGATCCCTCTGTTTTCCATACGAGGCCGCCAGCACCACGTCGGTTGGAGTTGGGGCAGGCCACCCCCCTACAAGTTGGCGTCTACCGGATAGACAATTGCCCCGAACTGGCAAAGAAAAGTGTCTTCCCGGAAAACGCCGCTCCAGAATTTCGCCTGACGGGTAGATGGTTGACCCAGCGCTGCTCCTAAAAATCGTCTACCGGGTAGACGAAAGCGCCCCAAAAGGCGTCTACCGGACGAAAAGCGGAACACAAGATAAAGAAGGGGTAACGGAATCGTTTTCCGGGAAGACGCTGCCGTTTTCCCGGAAAACGCCGGGGTGAAAATCGTCTACCGGGTAGACGATCCAAGTTTTTCGCCCCACAGGCCACCTGTCGCCTTATCCCCAAAGTCCACTGCCTTGTGGATGGCTCAGTCTTACGCCTGACCAGCCTGCCTGTACACGACGTTCCGGCCTGCCGACCACAACCTGCGCTACCGCAGGGGCTGGGTGGCCCCTTCATTGCGAGGACCTTGGGCCGTGGATTTAGGCGATAACGCTCCAAATCATCTACCCGATAGACGACTTCCCTCTTCGCTGTAGCTGCTGTCACTCGATTAAGCAGAATGAAATAAATTCATGAGTATGTATTTTGCTAATAAGCATGTATCATGCCATATAAGTTCTCATGAATTTCTATCTCGCCAACCTCTGATCTATACCTGTGCACATTCACTGATAGTTATGAGGCAACACCATGTACACTAAAGCCGAAACAGTTTACCAGATCATCTCCGAGATTGGCCGCACTCTAGGCTATCCAACCGAAGCCATACCCACACAGATTGATGAGGCCAAAGCGTCCACTGTTTTGGGGGTTAAGCCAGCAACCCTCTGTAACTGGCGCTGCACACGTCGCTATAACCTGCCATACATCAAGACCGGCAGGTTAGTCCGGTACCGTGTAACCGACTTGGCTGAGTGGATCGCCAAGCGCCGTACCGGCGCCGTGGAGGGCTGATCCATGAGCGAAATTATCAGGGTTAAGCATATGGAATTCTGGACAAGTATCCCAAACAAAACGTTGAGAGACTCACGGTTGAGCCTAGCAGGGCGCGGCCTGTTGTGTTGGCTGCTGAGCAGGCCAAACAATTGGCAGGTTCAGATGGGTAACCTGCGGCGGGAACTGGGAATTGGGCAGGACAGGATGAGGAATCTTTTAGCTGAATTAAGCCATGCGGGCTATCTCCAGCGGGAGAAGCGGCATGGGGCAGGCGGGCGGTGGGATTGGGAGTCAACAGTTTGGTCTGAATCTCAAAAGCCGTCCACCATAGGGGTGTTTTCCGTCGATGGTCAAGTAGCGGATGGCGAAACCATCGACGGCGCGGCCCCCCATAAAAGAAGTATCTACGAAGAAAGAAATAACTATGGAAAAAGAAATATCAATCAATTGATCGATCATAATCAGAATCAAAACGACACTTTCTCCATTAGGATTGGGTGGGAGCCATCTGGAGAATTCTGGATACTGGTCAAACGTTTGGGATATGCCGAGGAAAGCACGGACTATCCAAACGTTTTGACAGACTTTATTTCCTATTGGCTGACGCGACCAGGCGTGGCCCGGAGCCAAGTCCATTGGGAAAAAACATTCCTCCATAATTGGAAAAGATACAGAGTACGCAATGGAAACAACTTGTTGGACGATCGTCAGAGGGTATGCAACGCAGAAATTCGACCGCACCAGTCATCGAATCACATTCGCCTGTAGGAGGCCCGATTCTAGCCCGGCACTACGAAGATGGGGGAATAGGCAGATGCATTGCCACAGTGACAGGCTTGCCTCCCCCGTGCACCCAGATCGTGTCCCGACTTTTGGGGATCGCCGTCATGAAGGTCCGCGAACCGCACAAACTAGCAAGCCCAACACCCAGCAAAAGCACCGGCGCCTGTTTTTCCTCACAAAGTTGGATATGGGTTGGATGGTAAAAATGAAGGCACCTAGAAAATCTCTCTAAGTGCCTTATTCTTTTGGCTCCCCGGGACAGGCTCGAACTGCCGACCTAGTGATTAACAGTCACCCGCTCTACCGACTGAGCTACCGGGGAAAAGTGCGCGTATCCTAGCCTTCTGTGCAACGTGCGTCAAGAACTGCTGCAGAACCAGAACTGGCACTTCAGGAAATGGCCAGAACTTCCCCTGTGAAGTTCCACTTGCCAAACTGGCACATTTGGGCTATCTACATTTTCATAGAGAAAAGAAGGGGGAAGAGGACGATGCGAAAGCAACGCGTTATGTTACCTGTGGGTTCAGTGAAGCGTGGGGGCGGACTTCTGCTCTTGCTGACCATGGCCCTCAATGGCTGTGCCACCATGACGCCGCCGCCAGCAGACCGTTCTTCCGATAACGCATCATCCGCTTACGACAATCGTGCGGAAACCACCATACTCGATGCCGTGCTCGTGCATACGATCGCGGAAATTGGCAAGCCTTATCAATGGGGTGGAGATAACCCTCGGACGGGGTTCGATTGCAGCGGGTTTATTCAGTATGTGTTACGCCGCGCCGGCGTAAACATTCCCCGAACCTCTTTTGCCCAAGCGGCCGCCTTGCCTTCGGTAAACCCCAGGCGCATTCGTCCTGGTGATCTGGTATTTTTCAACACCATGGGCCAGCCCTTCTCCCATGTCGGCATCTATATCGGCGGCGATCAGTTCGTCAGCGCTCTGAACCCCCGTCAGGGTGTGGCGGTACAAAGCTTGCGAATTCCTTACTGGGCGGAGCGTCTGGATGGTGTGCGGCGTCCCATGCCCCCTGAACTGCTGGCGATGCGGGCCCCTTGACCCAGCCATTTCAATCAAATATTTCCGGAATCTTCGTGGGTGAAAATGTCATGCGTAAAAAATGGGCCTTACTTCCGAAGACGATACTGGCGACCTGCATAGCCGCAGCCTCATCGGCCTGCGCGACCAACGTCGGCCCGGTGAATCCACCGGCTGTACCGGCGGTCACAGCACCAGCCCCGCCACAGCTGCCCGCAGCACCCGTGACCGAGCAACCCAGCGCCGCGCTCACCCCGAAGGCTGGCAGCACCTGTGTCAGCAATGTAGCATTCCAGCATTTCCCGCTCCGATATCAGCAACGCATGCAGGAAATCGCCTGCCACCTGCAGGAGCGGGATGGCCTGCCCCCCGGCTATGTGATCCCTGCCCTGCAAAACGCCCGTTTCAATGTCCGCGCAGTGGAAATGATGACACCCACACCCCCTTCCGCCGCTCCCGCGACACCCTATCCATGGTGGCGTTATCGGGATCGTTTTTTGCAGCGGAACCGTCTGGACCGGGGCGTACAGTTCTGGCGCGATCACGCCGCGTTACTGCAAGCCGTCAGTCAAAAATACGGGGTTCCCGGACCGATTCTGATGGGTATCCTGAATATCGAAACCGGTTTCGGGACTTTTCTGGGCAATTTTTCCGTGCTCAACAGCAATTTGAGCCTGGCATTGGCATTACCGGGTCGGCGCCGGTTTTTTCTGCATCAAACCGCGGAAACCCTGAAGCTCGCGCAGCGGTTGGGCGTCCCTCCGGGGACACTCCAGGGTTCACAGGCGGGTGCCATGGGCATGTCCCAGTTTCTCGCCAGCAGTTACCTGCGCTACGGGGTCACATGGAATGATCCACCCGGCGGGCCGATGCCTAATCTGTGGCACTCACCTGCCGACGTCCTCGCTTCTACTGCCAACTTCTTCCGTGGCCACGGCTGGCGGCCGGGACAGCCGGTGCTGAGCCGGGTATCCGGCAATCGGAGGACGAACGTAGCGTCATTCCTGCAAGGCAAGCACCCGCTCGCGCAACTACGCGCCGTCGGCATCCGTCCGGAGGCGCCTTCAGGACTTCCGGGATCCACGCCCGTAGGCCTGCTGCGTCTGCAGACAGAGCATGGCCCGACCCTGTTCATCGCCTACCCGAATTTCTACGCCATCATGGGCTACAACCCGAATACCTATTACTCGGCAACGGTATGGGCCTATGCCGAGGCGATCAGGCGGATTATCAACGGCTGATCCGGAGCCACCCCTGTGCTAATATGGTGCCTTCCGTTTCCAGAAGGCAGGGGTCCGGTGTGGGTTTGGAGAAATCGGGAATGCAGTCGGTTGATCAGGTCATTCGCGCGCGTTGGGTAGTACCGGTTCGCCCGCGCATCGTGCTCCACGATCACGCGCTGGCGGTGCGGAATGGGCGTATCGTTGCCATCGGTCCCGCCGCAGAAATACTCACGCGCTATACCGCGGCCAGCACGGCCCACCTCGACCAACATGTCCTGATGCCCGGACTGGTCAATGCCCATACCCATGCGGCCATGACCCTGATGCGCGGACTCGCGGATGACCTTCCGCTGATGACGTGGCTGAACGCACATATCTGGCCTGTGGAAGGTCGTTTTGTCAGCCCCGGATTCGTGGCCATGGGCACCGAACTGGCTGTTGCAGAGATGCTGCGCGGCGGCACCACTACCTTCAATGACATGTATTTCTTTCCGGAAGCCGCAGCGGAAGTCGCCCAGCGCATGGGCATGCGCGCCACCATCGGACATGTCGTCATCGACTTCCCCACGGCTTACGCGGCGAATGCCGACGTCTGTCTGCAATTGGCTGCAGACTTGTTGCCGCGCCTGCGCCGGATGCCCCTCATCCACCAGAGCATCGCGCCCCACGCGCCGTACACGGTGGGCGATGCGGGGCTCTGCGGCGCGCGCGATCTGGCCGCCAGCGAAAAACTGCCCCTGCATATGCACGTCCACGAGACAGCGCATGAAATCGATGAGGCCATCGCCCGAGACGGCACGCGACCGCTGGCGCGGCTGGCCCGGCTGGGGCTATTGAATCAAGACTTTCTTGCCGTTCACATGACCTGGTTGAATGAAGAGGACCTGGCGATCTGCCGGAATAGCGGCCTGCAGGTAGCCCACTGCCCCGAATCCAATCTGAAGCTGGCCTCGGGAATGGCACCGGTGGCCACCCTGCGCAAACAGGGCACCCCGCTGGCGATCGGTACCGATGGCGCGGCCAGCAACAACGACCTCGACATGCTGGGTGAATTGCGCACTGCGGCCTTGTTGGCGAAAGGCGTGAGTGGGGATCCCACCGCTTTCCCTGCTTGGGAGGCCTTGGAGGCTGCAACCCTGGGAGGCGCGGAAGCCATCGGCTGGGGGGCGGAAACGGGCAGCCTGGAACCCGGCAAGGCCGCCGACTGCATCGCCATTGACCTGGATCACCCGGCGACTTATCCGGTGTACGATCCGGTCTCGCAGGTGGTGTATTGTGCGGGCCGCGATCAGGTCAGCCATGTCTGGGTAAACGGTAATCCGCGTGTCGTCGAAGGACGAGCCGTGGATTGGGACACGCAGGAACTGTTCGCACGCGTCC
>JAKAVW010000173.1:4984-6379 GCA_021827445.1 Pseudomonadota bacterium | reverse complement strand
GCCCGGACGGCAACCAAAAAGAACGCGAAGACTACGGCGAAACCTTGTTGCTGGAACGCCTGCGCACCGCGATTCACGCCCTGAATCCCGCCGTTCCTAAAGACATCCGCGACGAAGCCCTGCGCATGGTGCGGGATGCCGCCCACGGTGGCCTGATGACGCAAAACAACCTTATCCAGCGCATGCTGGTGGAAGGCGCGCGGGTGGCGCATCAGGTGGACGGCGAGGAACGCGGGGTCATCGTCCGCCTGCTGGATTACGACCATCCCCAGGCCAACGACTGGCTAGCCGTCAATCAGTACACGGTGATCCACGACCGCATCAACCGCCGGGCCGACCTGGTGGTCTTTATCAACGGCATCCCGCTGGGTCTCTTTGAACTCAAAAACATGGCGGACGTCAACGCCACCGTGCAAAAGGCATGGAACCAGTTGCAAACCTATCAGGCGGATATTCCCAACCTCATGGCCTACAACGCCGTGCTGGTCATCAGTGATGGCCTCAAGGCCGCCATGGGCTGCCTGGGCGCCCCCTACGAACGCTTCCTGCCCTGGAAGACCATCGACGGGCAGGAACTCATGGACCGGGGGGATGACCCTCTGCGCTTTCTGATTCACGGCATCTTTGAACCCCGCCGCTTTCTGGATCTGCTGCGGTACTTCATCGCCTTTGAAGACGATGGCCGCAAACTCAGCAAGAAGATCGCCGCCTATCATCAGTTCCACGCCGCCCATAAGGCCCTGCTGACCACCTTGGCGGCGGCGGGCATCGGTGGCGATCGCCGGGGTGGGGTGGTCTGGCATACCCAGGGGTCCGGCAAGAGCCTCACCATGCTGTTCTTCGCGGGCATGCTCATCCAGCATCCGGCGCTGGAAAACCCCACCATCGTCATGCTCACCGACCGCAACAACCTGGACACCCAGTTGTTCGACACCTTCGCGGCGGGCAGCCAGCTTTTGCGGCAAGACCCGCAACAGGCCGACAGCGTGACCGATCTGCGGGAACTGCTGCAAAGGGCGTCCGGCGGGGTCATTTTCAGCACCATCCAGAAGTTCCAGAAAGACCGCCACGAGCCCCATGGCAAGCACCCGGTCCTGTCCGACCGGAAGAACATCATCGTCATGGTGGACGAGGCCCAGCGTAGCCAGTATGAGATCCTGGATGGCTATGCCGCCAACCTGAGATCGGCCTTGCCCAATGCCACCTTCGTCGCCTTCACCGGAACGCCCCTGGAACTGAACGACAAGGACACCCGCGTCGTCTTTGGCGATTACATCGACATCTACGACATCCAGCGGGCCGTCGAGGATGGGGCCACCGTCCCGATCTATTACGAAAGCCGTCTGGTGCGCCTCAACCTGCCGGAAGACCAGCGGCCCATCATCGACAGCACCT
>JAKAVW010000173.1:0-4974 GCA_021827445.1 Pseudomonadota bacterium | reverse complement strand
GCACCTTTGAGGAAATCACCGAAGACGACGAACAGGAAAACAAGGAACGCCTCAAAACCCGCTGGGCGCAACTGGAAGCCCTGGTGGGCGCCCCCAAGCGGGTGGATCAGGTGGCCGCCGATATGCTGGACCATTGGGAAAAGCGTAAAAGCATCCTGTCCGGCAAGGCCATGATCGTCGCCATGAGCCGCCGCATCGCCGTGGAACTCTATGAAGCCATCATCCAGTTGCGTCCCGACTGGCACGGCGAGGATGACACGCAAGGCGGCATCAAGGTGGTCATGACCGGCAACGCCAGCGATCCCCTGGAATGGAAACAGCACATCCGCGGCAAGGCGGGCAACGAGGCCATCGCCGACCGGCTCAAAAACCCGGATGATCCCCTGGAAATCGTCATCGTGCGGGACATGTGGCTGACCGGCTTCGACGCCCCGGCGCTGAACACCCTCTATGTGGACAAGCCCATGCGGGGGCATACCCTGATGCAGGCCATCGCCCGCGTCAACCGGGTCTTCGCCAACAAATCCGGCGGGCTGGTGGTGGATTACATCGGCATCGCCCAGGATCTTAAAAACGCCATCGCCACCTACACCCGGTCCGGCGGCAAAGGGAACCCCGCCGAAACTGTCGAGGCCGCCATCAAGGTCCTGCTGGAAAAGCTGGACATTTGCCGCAGCATTTTCCACGGCTGTGACTATCAGGATTACCTGACCGGGGACGGTGCGGAAAAGGTGACCACCTTGTGCAAGGCCACTGAATTCATTCTGTCCCAGGAACTCACGGAAGGCGGTCTCAAACGCCGTTTCCGCAATGCCACATCGGGGCTCAGAAAGGCCGCCACGCTGGCGGCGGGCGACGACGTGGTGGAACGCTGCCGGACTGAGATCGTGTTTTTCCTGAGTGTTCGCGCTACCCTGGACAAGACCAGTGATGCGGAAACGCTGGTGGAAGAGCAGGAATACGCCATTCGCCAGTTGATCGACCAGTCCATCGCCCCGGAAGGCGTGGTGGACCTCTATGCCGTGGCGGGGCTGCCCAAAAGCGAAATATCCCTGCTTTCCGATGAATTCATCCACCAGATCGAGGCCATGCCTGAAAAGAATCTGGCCCTGGAAATGTTGCGCCGATTACTGCAAGACAAGGTCCGCAAAGAGGGAAAAGGCAATCTGATCCAGAGCAAGGCCTTCTCGGAACGGCTGGATGAAGCCCTGCGCAAGTATCACAACCGCTCGGTGGATACCGTCGAGGTGATGCAGGAACTCATCGAACTGGCGAAGGCGTTACAAAAACTGGATCAGCGTCATGCCGAACTGGGCTTGAGCAAGGACGAAGCGGCCTTTTACGACGCCCTGGCGACCAACGATTCCGCCGTGCAGGCCATGGGCGACGATGCCCTGAAAATGATCGCCAAGGAAGTGGCCGATACCGTGCGCCAGAACACCCGCATCGACTGGTCCATCCGGGAACAGGCGCGGGCGCATTTGCGAAGGATGGTGAAGCGGGTCTTGCGGAAACATGGCTATCCGCCCGACATGCAGGAAGGGGCGGTGAATATGGTTATTGAGCAGGCTGAAGGTTTGGTGGGGTAAGGACTTTTAGCAATCTGGCGTTCCCCTTTACTCTATGGCGGGCCCCCGTCAATGGTCCATTCGAGCCTGGGCAGGTGAGGGGGGAGAGAATCTATGGCCATCATCGGCCCTGTGGACCCGGTTTTGCCGTAAGTTCAATCCCCAGGACTTTCATGACTGCTAGCGTGGTCTTGAGCGAGGAACGCCCAGTTGCAAGCGTTCGCACCAAAGCGTGGGAGAAGGCTCTGGCGCGTGCAAGCATCGAGGACTTCACCTGGCATGGCTTGTGGCACACCTGGGCATCCTGGCGCGTACGCCATTGGCGGTCCTCAAGGAGTTTGGCGGATGGGCCGGTTACGCTGCCAATATGGGGAGTGCGTGGCACAAAAATGGCACAGTCCCCGCTAAGAACTGTGCCACAGAGTGCCTAACTGCTTGAAAATATGGGGTGGCTGACGGGGCTCGAACCCGCGACAACCGGAATCACAATCATGCATGTACTTGCTCCTAAATCAATGAGTTGCAGTAAATTGTGTCTAATATAACTGGAATTTTCATGCCTTTACAATCAATCTGTTGCAGGTTTTGCCGAGGGCATGTTAGACAGATGAACGGGGGTCACATGCGCCGGTTTGCGCTTGTAAACACGGTTCAGCATTCTTTGATCCGCATGGCCCAACAGATGGTCATCCTGACTGTCGGACCCCGCCTTGGCCCGCAGGTCATGGAATGTAAATGACTCCGTGAGGGTACATTTGTCCATGGCCTTCTGCACCGTTCGCTTCCACATCGATGCAAAACCTGTCCTGGTGTAGCGTCCCCCGGATTCTGTACATAGCAAATGCATCCCCCTGACTTTCCTTGGTAGTCCCTTTGCATCGTCAATGGCTCCTCTCAAATCCGGGGTCCATTCGAACAGCAGGCGTTTGCCCGTTTTGGCTGTGAGTACCATCAGTCCTTGATCGGTAATGTCCTGGTACGTAAGGCCGAGGATGTCTCCTTGCCGAAGACCGGTGATCCATGCCAGCCGCATGGCTATCTGGATGAGCTTCGACCCACAGTCATGGACAGCCCAAAACTCGGTATCCGTAACATAGCGATCCCGCGGTTTTTCAGTGAATCCTTTTACTTGCTGGCAGGGATTGACCTCTACGATTCCCCAGCGGATGGCAAAGCTGAACACGTTGGAAAGCAGAGCCTTCTCCCTGTTGGCCCTGACTTTTGCCACCTTGCCTCGTTCATCCATGTATGCATAGATATGAAGTGGCTTGATATCCGCGGGATGCATCTCGTTGAAGGCAAAACGGAGCTTTTTGAGTTGTTCCAGGTTGTCCTGCTGGGTTCTTGGCGCCTTGTTCGGAATGACTTCTCTCTCGTATCGGTCAAAAAGTTGCTGCATGGTCACGGATCGAACCGTTTTTATGTCCTGAAGCATCTTCCCATAATTCATTATAGCGTCAGCCTTGTTGGCTCCAAGGCGAACCCATTTTCCAGAGCGGTCTACAAAATAAAAAGCACCATGCTTCCGGTACATGCGCTCGGGAAGATCTTTGTCTGTCATCCTTTTCTTAGGCATTTGGGGCGCCGTTTAGTCCATTGAGCCTGGGCATGGGGAAGTTTTTCTTGCCGTGATCCTTGTTCCCGCGCGGCAATACCGCCTCACGTGGGACTTTTGGTCGCCCATCATGTCCGACATAGTGATATATGGCGTTTTCTCTGAGCCAAATCACCTGCTTCGAAGCCATTTTGTATCCGGTCAGATCAATCACTTCGTCTTTGGTAAGAAGGAGATTTTCCATGTCACCCTCGCTACAGTAAGTCAACCATGCTGAAAAGTCAGCAGCTTTTCGTCATCGATTGAGGGGGGCTGAAAGTCAACCAGTTGATGAAGCTCTGATGCATATCGTTCCAATCTGCATGCCTGCTCTAATAGGGCATCTGCCGATCCTCGCTGGCCCATCTTGAGGGCATGTAAGGCGCGATTGCGGTACCCTTGGGCCTCGCTCTCCAGCCAGCCCGCGCACTCTTCCCAAATCCCGACGGGTGATTCACGCATGGGAGGCGTCCTCATCGTGGTCATTGACGCCCGTCAGGATCTCCACCGCATCGATAACCTCCCGCTCGATGTGGAGGGTATCGCCCTTGCTGCGCTCCTTGTCCACGAGGGTCATAATGCGGTTCGCTGCGGCGGGCCTGACACCCATCCGCTCGGCAACAACCTTAATGTCCTCGCGGATATCTTCCCCCTGCAGGGCGATCTTTGCCTTGCGGTTCAGTATGTCTTCGATAATGCTTTTGGTTTTTCCGTCCAGATGCATGGGTATCTCCTTGCAGCTTTCTTGTCGGTTCTAGGGAAAAGCGTGTCATCACGTCAAAACAGGTCTCTCGTCGTGCGGGGCATTTTTTCCTGGCAACGTTCCCCCAGTTGGTGGAACAGGGTGAGCCATTGCACAGCACTGTCACGGTGGCGATCGCTGCCGGTCAGGGCCACGCTCTTGATCCGGTTCAGCTCCTTGTAGAAGCGTGAAATGGAAGTCCAGGCCGGTCTGCGGAGATCGATCTTCACGGATTCCGCATGATCCGGTGCGTCCTGTAATTCCTCGTAGAGCTCCCTGGTCATGCGCATCAAGGCGGGCAGATGCTGATCAACGACTTCCCCCAAAGCCTTCTGGAACTCCGCCAAGGTATCCAAAAAGTATCGGCTCCTCTCGCCGACCTTGGTCCAATAGGCGTCTTCGTAATCCAGCGCGGCCGTATCGATTACGGTGGCTTCGGCCGTTGCGACGTTCGCGTAGCCGGCCAACCCTCCGGAAATACCAGAACCAAGATGCCTTCCATTGCCCATGGAAGATGCGGAACCCCTGCCATCACTGCGGTTTCCGGTGATGATCTCCACGTCATGCACCGTCTGCGAATCGTCCATCGGGATCACATCCGGCAAGACGTGCCAGGTGGCGGCGACCCAGTTGGCGGGGGAGACCGATGGCAGACTGTCCGGCGAAAGCGCAACGGCCTTGGCCCAGCGCTGGACGGCCAGGCTCACCCAATGATCCATTTCCTGGAACTTCCCCTGGGCCTTGAGGTAGCGCAGGATGGCGAAAATCGTGGCGAGCTCGACATTGGCCTCCAGATCGGCGTTGGTATTGAAGAAGTGCAGCCGGATCGTTTCCTCCGCCAGGTTCAGATGACGGGTGAGGGCGTTGACGATGGAGTTCATCAGGGTGACTGCCTCGGCGTAATTGTGGACGGTTCTTTCGCCGACACCATAAGTTGCCGCCAGTCGTTTGCGCGTTTTCCCGGCATCGGACTGATTAACAGGATCAAGTGGCAAATTTGCCACTTGATCCTGTTTCTCGCTTTTTCGATCCCCGCCATGCATCCGCTTAGCTTGCAACAAAAAATTACC
>JAKAVW010000172.1 GCA_021827445.1 Pseudomonadota bacterium | reverse complement strand
CTGCTCAGTGCGGCGGCTGCTGATCTGGGACCTTATCGTCACTTCATGCAGAAAGAAATCCACGAGCAACCCCGCGCCCTGGCGGACACCCTGGAGGGGGCGCTGAACAGCCAGCTCGATCTGGCGGATCTCTGGGGTGCAGACGCCGCGAACATTTTCCGGGAAGTTGACAGTGTGCTGTTTCTGGCCTCCGGCACCAGCCATTACGCGACGCTGGTGGGGCGCCAATGGCTGGAGAGCATTGCCAGGATTCCAGCGCAAGCCGAACTGGGGCACGAGTATCGTTACCGGGATTCCATTCCGAACCCGCGCCAGTTGGTGGTAACGCTCTCGCAGTCCGGCGAAACGCTGGATACCTATGAAGCCCTGCGCCGTGCCAAAGCGCTCGGTCATACCCGCACGCTGGCCATCTGCAACGTCGCGGAGAGCGCTATTCCGCGGGCGTCGATGCTGCGCTTCCTGACTCGTGCCGGCCCCGAGATCGGGGTGGCCTCGACCAAGGCGTTCACCACCCAATTGGCGGCGCTTTATCTGCTGGCCCTGTCCCTGGCCAAGGCGCAGGGGCGTCTGAATGTGGTGCAGCAGGCCGAGCACTTGAACGCCTTGCGCCAGTTACCGGGTAGCGTGCAGCATGCCCTCAATCTGGAACCCCAGATTCAGGGTTGGGCGGCACGTTTTGCCAGCAAGGATCATGCGCTTTTTCTGGGGCGCGGCCTGCACTACCCCATCGCGCTGGAGGGCGCGCTCAAGCTTAAGGAAATTTCCTATATCCACGCTGAGGCTTATCCGGCGGGCGAATTGAAGCATGGCCCCCTAGCCCTGGTAGATCGTGAGATGCCGGTGGTGGTGATCGCACCCAACGATCGCCTCCTCGAAAAACTGGCCGCCAATATGCAAGAAGTCCACGCCCGTGGCGGTGAGCTCTATGTTTTTGCTGATTCAGACAGTCACTTTAACGCCAGTGAAAGCGTGCACGTGATGCGCTTGCCGCGTCACGCGGGTCTGCTCTCCCCCATCGTCCATGCTATCCCGGTGCAATTGCTGGCCTATCACGCGGCGCTGGTGAAGGGGACTGATGTAGATCGACCGCGTAACCTCGCGAAGAGCGTAACGGTGGAGTGAGGGGGCTTTTATTCGCCGACAACTGTTGTACAAGTAAAACAATGTTCTATATCTGGTAATAAAGTCGTATACTGGAAAATAAAGATATATACTTGATATTAAAGTTGTAGACTGGCTGGCCAGCAAGTAATCAGCAGAGCGTTTATTGCAAGAAGCAATTTTTAAGAGAGCCATGCACGGCTCTTAACGGATAAAAAAATACTACCTCGACAATAAAGTATCACTCTGACGGAGCAAACGCAGCGGACGTATGAATAGTCTAGAGTTACCTCATGCTCATCCGTGTCCGAGAGGGAGAATTTCATTGTTTTGTCTCGTATGGGCTTGTCATCATAAAGGTTATAAATACAAGCGAATAGGCTTAAAATCGAAGGTGCCACATGGGATACAATGATGCAAATTGTCTTGTTTTATGGCGTCGCCTGGATCTGGCTTGATGCTATTGCCTGTTGCCAGTCGTGAGGCTATGGCAACAGTTTGACGCAAGGCCCCAACCCTTATGCCGTGGTCTACCATGGCACGTTGCGGAAACGAGAGATTGAGCACATCCAGTATGTAAGCTGATTAAGCTGATTTTATCGATAAAATCGTGAGGTATATTTATGGTCAATTCTGTCTCTGGTCGGTACTCCACAGAGGAGTTGCTGGGCAGGGCTTGCTATCGGATAGCCTGGAATATTCGGCATATGTGGGAAGAGACTGGGAGTTCAGATACTCGCCTTTTCCTGGAGCCGATGATACCCAATAAATTTGTCTTGGTTGGGCGCTCGCCTAATGGGCATTACAACGAGCACGTAGTTCCTCGGGTCGTTCTCTGTAGAATCTGCCACCAAATGCTATCTGAGGATAGTTCGGAAGATTCGCTGCAACGAATTGCAGAGGTAATAAAGAGGCACCTCAAGATTGTTCAGATTACCGAAGAAGAACAGGTCCGGCTGGACCAGCATTGTCATCTCAAAGACAGTATGCCACCCGATTGGCATTACGAGACCGGCGATACCTTCGCAAGGCTCGATGTGGCAGGAATAGAATTTTCATTTATTCATACACAACAGGGAGATAAACATGCGTAGTAAGTGGTTTGTTGTGCCTGCCGTTGTGTTTGCTATAGCGCATTGCGACGCTTCGTTCGCCGACGAGTGGCGACTAGTCATGGGCGGTTCCTGTGTCAGCGGCAGGGAAATGAGCGGCTCAGATAGTCAGTTGACGCCCCAGAATTTTTATCCTCGCTGAAGCGAGACGCTGAAACCAATGGGCAAATTGCAAATGGTCACATTGAGGAAATACATAGCACGACCGGGAAAGTGGCCAGAGTAATCTTCTCTGCTGGCGGTGAGAACGTAAAGAACGTCGTCATGGTAAGTAATGCCCAGACCTGCGCAAAGTTCATTTCCTATTGCACAAAGAACAAGTATTCTACACCAGAAAGCTGTTTTTCTGCCATCTATGCGCATCCGAACGGGAGTAGCCAGACCAATGCAGATAATGGACCGACCACTACTGCCGGCATGAACCAAGAAATGGATAACGATATTAATTCGGTGAATAAGAAGCTCAACGCCGTGTACAACAAACTACTCCATGAGATGCCACCGGAGTTCCGAAAAAAAACTCACCACGTCTGAGCAAGATTGGATTAAGTACAGAGATTCTACTGTTGCTATCACGGCTTGGCAGGAAGCAGGGGGAACGGCCCAGGAACTTAATCAGGATGGCGAGTACCTGACATTAGAAAAGAGCAGACTGAAGTTCCTGGAGTCCCTGTTGAATTCAAACTAAAACTAAAGAAATGAACGTTTTCTGAACACCTGGTTTCTGGACACATTCGGGGCCGGAAACGGCTCTGAATCTGTCCATCATCCCGTCCAGTTTTCTATCTCCGGTAACCCCCTGCCACGTCCTGATCGTTACTGTGACTGGTTGTCACCATCATACCGCCTCACCTGGGCATCCCCAGATGGATCAGAATTGCCGTCTCTACAGCCGTCATATCCGCTTTGCTCAATCTCCCCATGGGATTTTTCAGGCGGCTCTTGTCTGCGGCCATGATCTGATCGGCCATCGCTTTGCCGGGCTTACCGGAAAGCGTGACCAACGCCTCTCCCGGGTATTGGCGGCCTGTATTGCTGGTGAGTGGCACCACAACCACCCGTGCCAGATTCCGGTTGGCCGCATCATTGCTGACGATCACGGCTGGCCGGGTCTTGCGGATCTCGCTGCCTACCGACGGATCAAATTCCACCCACCAGACTTCACCGCGCTTCATCGGCCATGTCCGCCAGCAGCGCATTGCACCATGCCTGCGCTTCCGTCTCGCGCTCCTGATCTGCGGCCATCGCCTTATAGCCGTCATCCAGGGCGGTATCGAGCACATGAGGCCGGAGCAAGTCCTCGATGTACTGGCTCATGTGCCGCCTGCCGACGGTCCGGTACAGCCCGTCGTACACGGCTTCATCCAGGGAGATGGTCATTTTCTTGTGCATGGCACCCTCATTCATACGTAATACATAATACTATTGTAGCACAGCAAGCGAGCGCCGGGACTGCCCCCTTAATACCCTTTCTGAATCACCAGTGGCACATGGCCCTTATTCTGGTCCCCGCAGAATTCGGACTTTAAAGTACGCTAAGCGTCAGGAGCCGGTCTCTGTGTGAAGCTATCGGAAACCGCCGTTTTCGAGAGGTTTCAACTGGTGATCATTGCCGCTCTGTAAATCAATGGGTTGCAATTCTCTAAAAGCATTCTCAGTAGGCAGCCACGGTTTCCAGTCATGGTGACGAGTTTTGAGAACACGATGGTCAAGTTGCTGGACGACTGCTTACGCTGCTTATGTGTGCGCCGTGCAAAGGCACGGTCTTTCAGCGGGTGCGAATCCCGCCCGGCAACTGTCGCTCCAGCCGGTAGCAATCGGGGCAGTCGTGGAGGTAACGAAGCGGCTGAAGCCTCCGGTGTAGAGGGCCATGAAAAGTGGCTTGGTAAGTATGCAGGTTGCAACGTGAGTGAACACTGAGCAGGCCTCGAAAAGCGTAATGCGGAAGCCGACCCGCCACATATACGGGGAAGGCTGTCATCACTGGGGTAGCGAGCGACGCGAACACCCATTGGTTCCGCCGGGGTATTGGTGGCGGCATGCATACAAGAGGAAGACCGGGGCAACACGGGAAGCCCCATGGGGTGGTCAGCGCTGACCAACTGGTATTCCGTGAGGAGATGTCCAGGCCTGATGGGGTGGCGGATGGGCCCGTAGTACTGGGGAAGCCGGGTAGTGCTGGTGGAGGGAAGGGGCCCTAGTTCAAGACGAGTGCAGGAAGTGGCAAAGGAAAGGGGATTGACGATGAGTCTGGCAACTCCGGGTAGTATTCAGAAGCTACAGGCGGCACTGCATGCCAAAGCGAAGGAAGCGGGCCAAGTACGGACAGGCGGAACAGCGCGATGGGGTCTCTATCTGGGTCATGGTCATTCCTTGCGAAGAAAAGGACCCCCATGCCACCAGAATCCGCTTAGTGACGGCAGTGACGAAAGTGTGTGGGGTCGATCTTTTATGGGGAAAGCGCCCGTTTCGCGGAGATCCGCTGCATCCGCATCATGGGACGCTGACCGCGTGATGATCGAGCCAGGTCATGATGGCGGAAAGGGACTGTTGCCGGAGAGACGCCACCCAGAAATCGGGCCAGCCCAGCACCCGGCCCCAATCGGGAAAGGCGCTGCGCAGGTGAAATTCAAACTCGGCTGCGCGCTCCTGCAGCCATCGCCCCCAGTGGCGGCATGGCGGCGGGGTATCGAACAGGGACGGGAGACCGCTGACCGCATAGAGAGAAAGGCCTATCCATAACAGCAGCAAGACCATCTGCTGCAAAGCCCAACCGTACCAGCGCTGCGGCGCAATGCAGGAAGGCAAGCGGGAACAGCTATGTCCCCCGCTTGTGGTCACTTCAAAATCCCCCACCTGAAGCGCGTTTGACGGTGCAATAAGGCCCCGTTTCTCGCACGGTCAGAATGATTCCCGGCAGGACGTTATCTTCTCTCTTTGAATTGATGAGGGGAGTATGGAGTGAACGTCTTGAAGCCACATCTGCAAACAACGGTATTCACACTGCTGGCCGCCGGCAAGAGCCAGCGCGAGATTGCGCGCATCACGAAACTTGATCGCAAGTCGATTCGTCGCCTTGAGCAGTTTTTTGTCGTCGAACAGGCAAACTCCCCCGGGGTAGCCACCAGCTCGACCCGTCAAATTCCCCCACCTCTGGAGGTGCACTCTTCGGCGGCGTAGTCAGAAAGACGCCATGACGTGGGAGCGGATGACGAAGATTGCTGCAGCCTGGCTTCCACCACCTCGAATCCTTCATCCATGGCCTGACCAACGGTTCTCCGTCAAACACCCGAGGTGGGAGCCCAGTGCGTGAATTGCGCACGCTGGGATCTGTGCGGCGGGGGGCGCCCAGTAATAGACGTCCCTACCGCGATCGTGACGCGCGTTGACCAGCAGCACGGTGAACCCGCGAGATTCCAGCAGTTCGAAGACCGGTATCCAGTACACGCCGGTGCGGTGGATTCCATCGCAACCGTATCCACATCACAGTTCTTGAGCCAATCTGCCAAGGCATGCAGATCCTCCGTGAAACTGGCGAACTCCCGTACCGGTTCGTCATCACGATCCGCAGGCACCGCGACATAGTGGGAGGCGCTGCCAATGTCGATACCGGCGGCGTTGGGATGAGTGATCGTCAGGGCCGTCCGGGATTTACCTGGCTTGAGGCTGATTTTGGTATTACGTTGGGCCATCACATACTCCATAAGTCGGAAGTGAAATGGGGTACTGCTTCGGGTACGTCGTCTTGCTCACTCTCTCAAACGGGATACCCATTCAGCGGCTGTACACCACCCAGCGGGTTCACCAATGTCGATGACGTCACCCAGGACCACGCTCATGTGCGGGCATAATGCACCATTGACTTGTCGGTCTTCTTGCAGCACCACGCCCTTACTTTGCCATAACTGGAGAGCTACAGAGTGTTTCTTCGGCGCGATTTGCGGCATCCAAGGCCGATTACTACGCTCATATGTCATTGGAAGAGTCTCGGTTTTGACTGATCTTTTATTTTCTGATAGGCTTTTACATAACAAGCACAGGTACGTAATATACCCATGTAAAATTCTGTTCCCTCCTTTGGTTGCAACACTCTGGACTGTCGTCCTGAACTTTCTTAATTGCTGCTTCTAGCTGATGCCGTTAATTAGACGGCCGCACACAGAATACGCATTCTCTGACTGGAGAACGCCTTTATGAGCGAGACG
>JAKAVW010000171.1 GCA_021827445.1 Pseudomonadota bacterium | reverse complement strand
TTCCGCAAAGGCGGTTTCCGCCCCTGAAACAAATCACTCCGCTTTGGTGATAGAGCATGACGACGCCACAGCGACCCTCCTGGAAGGTTACCTGAGGGACGACGGATTTCGCGTGCGTCGGGCTCGCGACCCTGTTAGCGCTTTAGATATGGCATGTGAAGAACGTCCAGATCTCATCATTCTGGAGATGAGTCCGCCAGGCAGGGACGGCTGGGATTTTTTAGCGGCCCAGCACCGGGATGATCGTCTGGCTACCATCCCGTTGGTAATTACCAGTATGGATTCAGAGCAGGGTTCAGGCTTCTTCCTCGGGAGTGTTCAAATCCTGCAGAAACCCATTGAAATGGAACGTCTGGAAAAAATCCTGCAAAAACTCGGTTTTGTGGTGACGAGACAGAATCGTCCCGTGATCCTGGTGGTTGATGACGATGCGCGGGCGGTGGCGATCATTAATCGCCAGTTGAGCAATGGCGGTTACGAGGTCCTCAGTGCCTATGGCGGGCGGGATGCCGTGACCATGGCAGAACATCTTCATCCCGATCTTATCCTGCTGGATTTGATGATGCCGGAATTCAGCGGCTTTGACGTAGTGGACGCGCTGCAGCGAAAACCAAGCATGGCGGCCATCCCGGTTTTGGTTTTGACGGCCAAAATAATTACGCCAGAGGATCGCCGTCGCCTGAATGGGCATATCCTGAAAATTATGGAGAAGGCGGGTTTCAGGCGCGATCAATTCCTCGGAGAGGTGCGCCGCGCACTGAGCACCGCCCATTCTCGCCAAGGGGAAGAGATTGCCTAAGCGAATTTTGATCGTTGAAGACAATATGATTAACTACAAGCTTGCAGGTATTGTCTTGCGCAAGGCCGGTTATGAGATTCTTCATGCGGGTGATGCAGAACAGGGTATTGCCATCGCTCGTGCCGAGTACCCCGACCTCGTTCTCATGGACATTCATCTGCCGGGCATGGATGGACTTACAGCGATCCGCATCCTGAAGGAAGATCCCGCGACGCGGAGGATCCCTATCCTGGCCCTGACGGCTTTGGCCATGAAAGGGGATGAGGAAAGCATTGTTGCCGCTGGCTGCGATGCCTATCTGAGTAAGCCGATAGGTCATCAGACGCTTATAGAGGTTGTGGGTCGTTTTCTTTAGTTGCAGGAGGAAGCCGATGCCTGAACAGCGTTCCATGATTCTGGTAGTGGATGATGAAGGGAGTAGCCGTCGTCTGCTCACGGCTTTATTGCAGAATGATGGTTATGAGACGCTGGCGGCATCCAGCGCTCAGGAGGCGTTGGAGCGGCTTCAGGATCGCCGACCGGATTTGATACTCACCGACGGTATGATGCCTCAGATCAGCGGCTTTGAACTGGCGGCACGGCTCAAGGCAGACTCCCGTTATGCCAATTTACCCATCATCATCGTCACGGCTTTCGACGACCGCGAAACGCGTTTGCATGCCTTGGAGGCCGGAGTGGATGATTTCCTCGGCAAGCCGATAGACCGAGCGGAGTTGCGCGTGCGGGTACGCAATATTCTGCGGCTCAAGGAATACAGCGATCGCATCCAGCGGAATAATGAGACTTTGGAAATCACCGTCCGGCAGCGCACGGCCCAGTTGCACGATAGCTATTTGCAGACGATCAATGTTCTTCTTCGCGCTGCTGAGAAAAAGGACGAAGAAACCGGCGCCCATATTCAGCGCATCGCCTATTACTGTAAGGAATTGGCACAACAACTGGGCATGGGGACAGATTTTGCTGATCTCATTTTTGTGGCAAGCCCTATGCACGATGTAGGAAAGATCGGGATTCCCGATCATGTTCTGCTGAAACCCGGTCCTTTGGATGCTGCTGAATGGGTCATTATGCGTACGCACACCACACTCGGCGCCAATATTATTGGCCAACACAATGTCTCCCCAGAATTACAGATGGGATGGGAAATCGCTCTGGGCCATCACGAACGATGGGACGGAAGTGGCTATCCTTTCGGCAGAAAAGGCGACGAGATCCCGCTACCAGCGAGGATGATGGTATTGGCGGACATTTATGATGCCTTACGGAGTCGGCGTCCTTATAAGGAACCGCTGGATCATGAAAGAGCGGTGGACATTATCTTAAAAGGAGATGGACGAGTTAAGCCGGAGCATTTCGATCCTGATATTTTGGCGGCGTTTCCTCGCGCAGCCTCCACTTTTGCAGAGTGTTACGCCGCATTAACCGATTGTGACATTTCTAATGTGTAACCTGTGAGTGCGGTCAATGCATACCGCGTGCAAAACCGATGGTCACCATGATCAGCATGGTCACGATGTAGATACGCAAGCCCCAGAAGGCTATCTGAATACCTCCCCGAATCGGCGCACGGGCCAGGGGCCTGGGTTCCTGATGGATCTCTTCTTCCAGAAACGCCAGAAATTCCGGGGTCACCTCGGAACGAAAGTCTTCTTTGGGATGCATGCAAAACGCCTCAGGCGGATGGGAAGACGACGGTATAGCCGTAAATGGCATTGGCGAGGATGAGGAAACCAACGATGGCGAAAGCTGAATAATTCTGCCAGCGCCGATTCACGTAGGTTCCCATGATCTCGCGATCATTGAGCAGCATGAGCAGAAACAGCATGGCCGCCGGCATGAATATGGAGGCGATCACCTGCACAGTCAGATTCAAAAACCCCAGGGGGATGTGGGGAATCAGCACCACCAGAGCGGCCATTCCGGCGCTCAAAATGCCGGACAGATAAAAGGGCAAGGCCCGTTGTGGCTTGAGATTCAGACTCCGGGGCAGCTTGAGTGCCTCGCCCACCGCCCAGGAAGTGCTCGCCGTAATGGCAATGGCCGCAATCAGCCCGGACTCGACGAGGCCTAGAGCGAACAGCGCGGTTCCGACACTGCCGAGGCTGCTCTGCCGTAACAGGTGGAGGATCGCGTGGATGTTGAACTGGGCGGCATTGGTGTGCCCATACGCCAGGGTACCCGTCAAGATGACGATGGCAATGGCGATGATCCCCATGGAAAGGCTTCCGAAGGCGGTATCGGCCTGACCGCTGGGGATGTCATTGACCGTCAGGCCCTTATCCACGACCGAGGATTGCTGAAAAAAGAGCATCCACGGCGCGATCGTTGTTCCGAGATTGGCAAGTATGACGTAGGTAAAGGCACCTACCGCAGTCCCCACCGGGATGTGCCAGTTGCCTACCGCCGCAAGAACTTGACCCCAGTCGGGATGCGCCGCGATAGCCAGGGGCACGAAAACGACATTGCCCGCGGCGATCCACAATGCCAACCGTTCCCAGGTGTGGTAATGCAAAAAGATCATGGTCGCGGCGACAAATATCCAGGCCAGCGTGACCGACAGGGCTGGCGGCACGGAGAACACGCTCATGCCCACACGGATGCCGATAAACTCCGTCACCAGCGTCAGAATGTTCGCCACCGTCAGATCCAGCAGAGAAAATGCCCCCCAAAAAGCGCCATAACGCCCCCAGATCATCTCGGCATGACCCCGGTGGGTCACCGCACCAAGACGCACGGTCATCTCCTGCACCACATAGGCCACCGGGATCATGAGCAACAGAAAGGGGATAAAAAAACCGATACCGTACATCGCCCCGGTTTGGGCGTAGGTGATGACGCCGCCGGCATCGTTGTCAGCGATCATCACCAGGATGCCTGGTCCGATCAGGCTCAGAAACAGCAGGAGTCGCCGCCACCAGGAGGGATGATGGCGGAGCTGATAGATCCGCCAGCGATCCTTGATGCGCTCCCGCACCTCCTCGGGTAATTGCTGCAACACATCCGCCTCGCTGGGCGTTGCGTGATGTTCGGGTGCAGTCGACATCAATCCCCTCCTGAATAGTACGTGAAAGACAGTCGCAATCAGCCCGTGAACAAGAAAATCTTCGGTATGGATGGTGACACGGGCCGGCACGACATCGGTCAGGCCGAGATCGTTGGCGGCGATCATGCTGTCTATCAGCCGGTGCTCAGCGTGTCAATTGCTCCAGTTCCGCTGCCAGCATCAGATAGCGCTGAGCGTCACGCAGCCCGGTGATGAAGCGACGGGGAATTCCCTCCAGACCTACCTGGGCGCCCACGAGCGCACCCGTCAACATCGCGCGGGACATGTTTTGTCCACCCCCGTTGATGGCGTGCAGTACGGCTGATTCATAATCTCCCCGGAAACGACTGGCCAGGTAGTAAGCCGCAGGCAGTTGGTGGTAAATGGCGCAGGGCATGCCGTAAATCAGGCTCACCTTCCAGGCGGGTTCAATGACGATGTCGGGATCCGCGGCGGCCAGCGCGGCGTATCCCGCCGTGAGCAAGGCGTCGGGCGACGTAAACTGGCCCGCCTGTATCCTTTCGGCGCCCTGCGGCGGTGGCTGCAAGTGGCCTTGGGTAACCATGTGGAATGGCAGTGCTCCGCTGCGCACCTGCGCCATGAGCATGGCGCCAATCTGCGGCGTCAACGAAGCGCCGGAGACCAACTGGGCCAGAACGGCGTTGAAGGCGACGCTCATGGCGACGATGGCCGGATCATGCTGGGTCAGGACGATGTTGCTACACACCGCCTCCGCCATTTTTTTCGGCTGCAGGGCATAAAAGGCAGCGATGGCAATGGCGCGTTCGGCACCCTCCGTCGTGTCCGCGTCCCCGGCGCATTTTCCCCATGGGCGATGCTCTGGCACGCGCTTACGCCAGGCCTCCCGAATGGATTGATTGGTGTAGCCCCCCGGTCCCTGCATGGGCGTGCCGTCCAACTGCGGGAACAGTTCCGTATCCAGTCGACGGGTGAAATCGTCCTCCTCATAACCCGCGCAGTGCACCAACGACTCCATCAGCATGACCAGCAGCAGTCCGGTTTGCGAGATATCGCCGGCAAGCAGGCCGCTGTGATAACGGTCGGGGCGCGGCGTGAGATAATCGGTAATCCAGGGGCCACATTCCCGCCGCAATTCGGCAAGGTCGTAGTACCAATGACACCCCAAAGCCAGCGCATCACCAATCAGGGCGCCCATCACGGCACCCGCTACGCGTTGCATGCTTCACCTCCTCCCGCCCATACCACAATGGGCATCCCGTGTTCCGGGAAAATGGCAGCCGGAACCGCCCCGCTGATAGTATCCAACTAGTTTAGCCCGTCCTACACCCGTTATTTGAGTGCAGGACGGGTTTTGTGTCTTCCGTCCCAGTCCCATTATAGCGGCTCACGGCAAGAAGGGTGGACCGTCTCATCTCTGCACCTGGCCACCGGTAGGAGGACAATCCACTGCTCATGGCGCTATCCGACCGTCTCCAGGTCGCCAGCAGGCCCTTTATCATGAATCCTGTCCGGGCTGGATCCTGGCGACAACCTTCTCCTGGATCTGCACCAGCCTGCTGTTTGCCATTACGGTCATAGGGGATGGAGACCTTCATTCCCTCTCGCTTTGTCACAGCAGCGCCGCTTCCAGTCGCTGCTTGCGCTGCTCCCAATCGGGCATCACCTGACCCAGCAGCCTGAAAAACCGCGCGTCGTGGTCGCGGTGTTCGATGTGGCACAGCTCGTGGGTCACCACGTACTCGATGCAGGGGCGGGGTGCGCGCACCAGATTGACATTCAGGGTCATGGTGCCAGCGCGGGACAGGCTGCCCCAGCGCGACTGCATGGCGCGCACGATGAGGCGCGGGTGTTCGACGCCCTTGAAGTGGAGCAGCCCGGCCTCCAATACCTCACCGAAAACAGCCCGGGCGCGGTCGAGATACCAGCGGTGCAGCAGCGACTTCACGCGCTCCGGGTCCGGTTCGCCGGGCAGGCAGACGAGCAGCCGGCCGCGTGCGAGCGTTACGCTGGGCATTTCGCCCGGTAACAGCTTCAGCCGGTATTGCCGGCCGAGGTATAGGTGCGATTCGCCGTTGACGTACTGCCGCGCCGGGGTGCGGGGGCGATAGCGCTCGAACTCGGACAGTTGCCGGTTGATCCAGGCGGCACGCTTCTGCACCCGCTCGGCGATCAAGGCTTCCGGACAATCCACCGGCGCGCGCACCAGCACGCGGCTGTCGGGGTGCACTTCGATGGCCAGGGTCTGCCGCGATGCCAGAAACCGCACCTCGTAGCGGATCGTGTCGCGGCCGTAGGTCAGGATGCCGACTATCGTCTTCACCCTGCCATCCGGTGGCGGGCGAGCTGCATCGTCTTCTCGATGATCTCGTCCATCTCTTCGGTGGACAGCGCGATGCCCCGCGCGCCCTTCACCTCGTCATAAAGGTAGTCGTCGATCTCGTTCATGGTCCGGCGCTGGGCGTCGAGGTCATCCCAGTAGCCCACCTTGCGGTTGCGCCGGAAGATGTCCCACACCGCCTTGGCGGCCTCGGCTGCGGTCGTCTGTGTCTGCTCGGCGTCGCTCAGGTGGCTCGCCACAAAGGGGCGCAGCAGACCATAGACGGCG